>NZ_JBAXHI010000034.1:0-40751 GCF_037138995.1 Candidatus Chlorohelix sp.
CATTTTTCGCTAACTTCTTTGTTTCCCTCTCTTTTCCCTTAGCTTGATGCTTATGAGGCGACGCTTGAGTCGCCCTTCCTCCGTTGCCTCAACCCCATGAGATTTGCGCGATGCGCCCATACAAAATCACCTTGCGCCCCTTTGAGAACCGTTTTAAAGAAGCAACGGATCCGCTGGGTGTGCTGGCGATGTTACATGAAACTCCGCTATCATACACACTATCGAAAGATCCAACCCATATTTCAGCAGCGAGAGATTTAGAAGTTCTCTTACCATATTATCCATACGACAAAGTTCTTTCACGCAATTATCCATACTATACAACCGATGTGAAATCTATATAAAATAAATAAAAGGAACAGCGAAATTTAGGAATAATTATATCGTAACTCAAGTTGGTAAATAAAGATTAATAAAGGTAAAATATTGTACATGTTTAAAATAAGTTTGATAAATATTTGACAATCGAACTCAAAATATGATAATATCATCTATAGATGCATGAGCTATGAGTTAAGGCAACACCCTTAAGGGCTACCACGTCTGCAAGTTTACAAACCGCAAAAATTCACTACGAATTCCCTCCATTATCGTGGCAATATTAGCACGAAAAAGAGGTTGGTATTGGTTTTTGTTTGCCTAGAAACTTGACATGGGTAGGGCTTTAGCTTCCGGCTACAAACATCTATGCGTTAATAGTAGTTGCTGTACCCGATCGTGCTGTACCAGATCTAGCACGTAGTACACAGATGTAAGAAAGGGAGGAAGTCTCCGGTGAGAACAACAGGTAAGGTTAAGTGGTTTAATGATGCCAAGGGTTATGGATTTATTGAACGCCCCGGTCTCGAAGACGTGTTTGTTCACTTTTCCGCTATCCAAATGGAAGGGTTTAAGACCTTAACTGAGGGTCAGGAAGTCGAGTTTGATATTGAGAACTCCGGCAAAGGTCCTCAGGCGGTCAGCGTATCCCTACCTTCGAGGCAAACCCAGTTAACCTAATTCGTGCTAGCTAGGCTGGTGTTGAAAGCAGTTGCGGGATTTTAAGAACATTCCATTTAAATATGGCAAGAGGCGTGGGAAACCACGCTTCTTTTGCTTTTATATTATAGTATGGGCAAGCGTTCGCGCATTTCCAGATGCTCTTTGCACTCCCAGTTAGCTTCTACCACTTTGCCGTTTTCCAGCGCTACCCACGCAAAAGCCCCCGTAGGGGGATTGACGAAATGCTTTAGTTCTCCCAAATCCATGCCCTTGAAATAGGTAGTAAGGCAATAGAAGATATAGCCATGCGTGGAAAGCAGCGCTTTCTGGTAAGGGCTTTTTAATAATTCTTCTGCCAACTTGGTTACGCGCTTCCAAACCTCACGCGGTTGCTCATTGATAGGCTCGCTCAGAGACGGTTCGCCTTTAATTTCAACTTGCCCAATTTGGCGGCTTACCAGCGTGGCAGTTTGAACCGCACGCGGCAGAGGAGAGGTAAGGTAAAGCCCGAACGGGGCATGTTGCGCCAACCCTTGCCCCAACATCAGCGACTCCTGTATTCCGCGCTCGGTCAGCATAACCCGATATTGATTATTGCCGTAAGAGCCGTTAACTGCCGAAATGCTAGTTTGTCCGTGTCTGTGGTAATAAATATACTTCAGCAAAATAATACCTCGTTATTAATTATTTATTGTTTGCGCCTATATCGTAGCCGGTAAGTTCAACATAGCCAGAACCGGTAATGGGTTTGCCGTCCTTCGTACCGCTTATATCGGTGTCGCCTTCCCAATAGACTACCGCAGTAGTTTTGCGGGTGTCAAGTTCCTGATTCGGGAGAACCGGCTTGTAATTAAGAGTCATAGCGGGGATACCGGGCTTTTCCTTCACGGTGATAGCCCAACCGCTGGGCCATTTTACTCCCGTAGCATTGCTTACCCATTCTCCATTAGCTTTAATGGTCAGGTCGCTGGTTTCAAGGTCGTAAATTTTGTGCGGTTGGTTGGGCGTGCATGCGTCCTTGCAAGGCGGGACATAAGTTCCAAATACTTGAATCAGATTATTATTCTTGTCGCGTAGATTGTAGAACATAAGCTCGCTGCCATCGTTTAGTTGTGCGCTAAACCAATCCCAACCTCCCGCCAACGGCAAAAAATTACCCCACTGCTTATCAAACCACATTTGCCCGCTTGAAATTTGCTTTGCCGTACCGCCCACGCTGATTGTGCCGCTTACTGACATGCGGGGGCGCGAATAATAGTAGGATGCGCCCGCCGGTCCGTAAGAAAATTGCCCCCCGCCGTGTAACGCTATTCCCTTCGTATCGTTTACGGTCAGGTCTATAGCGTAGCTGCCATCATCCATCGCGGCTTTCAGGCTGTCTTTCCCGCCTATCCCTTGCATCGTCCAATCGGCTTTTTGCGCGGCATTAACTTTAAGGTTGAAGCCTTCGCTACCACCCGCCTTAAAGGAGTCTGAAATGCTGATGCGCTGCTCATATTTGAATGCGCCGGATTGCACATTTGTAATAGCAAAGTGAGAAGCGTAAGCTGCCGGAAAGTTGGAGCGCAGCCCCTGAAAGATTACGAACTCCACCCCGTATTGCTGCCCATCGGCGGTTTTAATACGTCCGGTGTAGTACCACCATTCGGTCAGCACATTGTGGGGGGCTTCATCTTCGGGGAACTTTACCACCGTACCGGGAACGGGTCCGGGCGTACCAACCGGAATCTCGGAGGCTTTGGCATTGGTGGAAGGGCTTGGGAAGGCTTCTTTGGTAGGGGCGTTATCTCCACACGCTACCAGCAATAAACTTGACATAACTAGAACTAAGAATAGAGCGATTTTATATTTTAGGGTTTTCATTATATATCCGTTTGAATAATCTACTACTTAACCAATGGCAATTTCTCTTGCTGTGTCGTGTTGCCGGGAACAGGCTCGAAATCTACCGATTCGAGTTTTGCCTGTGGTAGGAATTTTAGTAGCCATTTTGGGGCGTACCAGTTCCATTTTCCCAGCAATTGCATTGTAGCCGGAACCAATAACGCTCTTACTATTGTAGCATCTACGCCAACCGCTATGGCAACTCCCAACCCCAACATCTTCACCAAAACCATATCCGCGGTGACAAAGGAAAGTGATACCAATACCACAATCAGGGCGGCGCTGGTTATAATCTTCCCGCTGCGTTGCATCCCAAGCGCAACACTGGCAGCGTTATCTCCGGTGTTTTCCCAGCTTTCTTTGATGCGACTAAGCAAAAATACTTCGTAGTCCATTGAAAGCCCGAACAGAACGCAGAACATGATTATGGGGATAGTCGGCTCGATGAAGTTGAGAGGCTTGAAATTCAGGATATTGCTAAAATTCCCTTCTTGAAAGACAAACACCAACATCCCGTAGCTGGCGACAATGCTCAGCGCGTTCATAACGATAGCTTTGAGCGGTAGTAACACCGAGCGGAAAAGTATTACCAACGCCGTATAGGTGGCAAATACAATGAATAGAGCGGCGTAAGGAAAAGCCCCGTACAAGCTGTTTACCACGTCAATTACACCCGCCGTAGAGCCGGACACCATGACGCTCATCCCGTTACCGATTTGGCTATTGCGAATTTTCTCGACTAAGGCGCGGCTTTCCGGCGAATTGGAAGAGAATTTGCTGTAAACCAAAATCAGCGTGGTATCGCCCTTTGCAAATTGGGCGGCATAATCTCGCAGAAAGGTATCGCGAATTGCGTTCACATTGGCGTAGATAATCTGGTATTGGTCGCGATTCAGGCGCGGTTCAATTGTGACAATGCTATCCACTCGGTCAACGCGAAGGTCTTGCTTTATCAAGTTGGCAAACTCGTAAAGGTAGTAAATATTACCCGGCTCAAGAATATTGCCCTTTGGCGTTTGCACAGTAATCAGAATTGGGTTCGCCTCGTTCTCGTTAAAATCCTTTCGTAACGTATCAAATACTTGGCGGCTTTGAACGCTATCAGGCAAAATAGAAGGGTCAGGGCTGTTAAAAATTACGCTCAAGAACGGTATGCCCAGTATCAGCAAACCGCTAAGGGTTGCTACAAAAATTAGGATAGGGCGGCGCATTACCAACCGCGATAACTTAGCCCAGAAACCGGAGCGTTCATCTAGATTTCGCCCTCGTTTCGCCAGTCCTGATACCGGAAGGGCATTTATGCGCGTTCCAATGATGGCGAGGATTGCGGGGAGCAGCGTGATTGCCGCCATAACCGAGACAAATACCACCACTATCCCACCGATAGCCACCGAAACCAACAGGTTGATGCGAAACACGAACAGGGCGCACAAGCCGATTAGAACGGTCAAACCGCTATAAGTAACCGCTTGCCCGGCGGTAGCAAGGGCAATAGCAACTGCTTCTTCGGCGCTTCTGCCCCGAAAAATCTCTTCTCGGAAACGACTGGTCAGGAATAGGGCGTAATCCAACCCTAAGCCTAACCCTAAAAGGGTTGCCAGATTTAGGGTAAAGATTGAAAGCTCGGTGAGGTTCGCCAACCCGAACAGCGATGCCAGAATCACCACTACGCCCATACCCCCAACTAGAACCGGCAGCGCGGCAGCTACTACCGACCCGAAAACAAAGAGCAACGCCAGTATTGCTATGGGGATAGCCACAACTTCGGCGCGATAGAGGTCGCTCTGGCTCACCTTTTCAACATCGGCATAATAGGCAGGTCCGCCGCCAATCTGCATTTTCAGGGTCGGCGGTTGCTTAAGCACATTCATAAATTCGGGTAGTGCTTTGGCGGCGGCTTCTCCATCCGAACTCACCTGCACCAAAATATAAGCAGTTTTGCCATCATTGGAAATTTGGCGCGGATTGGATACGAAATCTATTAGGTCAATTGGTAGGCTGAATTTCTGTTTAAGCTCGGAAACAGCGAACTGCGCTTCTTGGATGAAGCGTGGGTCTTTGGCGTTGAGAGTGTCGCTTTCAAACATCAGAATGATGCTGCTGGCGCTGTAATTTAACTTGTCTGCCAGCAATTGTGCGCTGCGGGCGCTTTCGGTGGTAGGGTCTGAAAACCCGCCAATTTTAAGAGGTTCGATAACTCTAGCGGTAAAGGGTAAAGAGGCGGCAACTACCACCAACCAAAACCCCACAAACCACCAGCGATTTCTGTATATAAATTTGCCAAATCTATAGTACATTGTGTTTTATTCCATATTTTGCATTTTTCCACCAAATACTTAGACAAATATTATACCACTCTACGAGATTTAATCTTGTGAATATTCAGAGAATGTATGATATTTTCCACCCTACAAAACTGTAATAAACAAATAATTAGATACTGGCTATAATATTAATAAATATATTTAGATTCTACATTTGGCATTTAGATACAGGGTATTAACTTGAGAGCTTTTAAGACTTTGTAAAAGGGTAAATAGGAAAAAACAGCAGATATTATTCTCGATAAATGGCTTTATCCCTTTGCAATAGGCAAATCGCTCTTATTTAATCTAAGCGTTAATCTTTATATAACCATTCAAGCTAGGTCAATTGCAAGAGGCGTTTTGGGGTTATAACTAGGGCATCCTTCCACCCATTCCCAACTTTGCAACTGCTCTGCCATATAGAATGGTCGGTATATTGTGCTACCAAAATAGAGTTGGGTAAAAAACTGGGGTAAAAATTATGATAGGGTGTGTTGATAGAAATGGTTCTTTTAAAGACTATAAACGGTATAGAAGCGCTTCCGCCGATTTTAGAGATGATGAGCAGTTTATTTATTTTGAGATAAATGCGTTGGGGGATGGCGGGCATAAAATAACCAAGCTTGAGGTCTATCAAAAAGCGGTTAATTTCGAGATAGAACCGCGTGATTGCCCGGATTATTTGTTAAAGGTGTCTTGCACTTCCGAATATCCGAAAATCGCGCCACACTTAGCGGTTATAGAAAAAGCCAGCGGTAAACCTACCGAAGAGTACCTATCGAACGTGTTACAAGAATGGGCAAACGATTGTAACATTGCCACTCTGGTAGAAGAATTTCACTTTCAGAAATGCGTGAATATTAAGCGTAAAGCCACCCGTTCTATGCGTTCTCGCTTGTTGTTCTTCCTGTAGCCCTGAAAGGCTTAGCTAATTAAATTGCGTCACTCCCACTTTTTTTATAATTGCCAATCATTTGTCTTAAGATTTCCTAGGGCGGTTGCAAGAAACGTTTTTAGGGCGTATTGCTTCCGCTAACCTTGCGACTCCCCATTTCCGAATTTGCAACAGCCCTGTGCTTTCCAGCTAATTTCTGCAAATAAAATTTACAGTGTATAATAGTTGTACTAGAACGTTTGCTAAATTTACAATCTCGATGTATTAATTAGCGAACTTGAAAGAAATGTAGAAATGGCTATATCGCGAGACCAAAAAATATATAGCTATTCCCGTTCAGAGTGTTATAACACCCTGCTAGGTCTCTTACCCATTTTACATGTACGGGTTGAGCCTTTGCTTTCGGTTGGGCTGTCGTTGGAAGAGCATAACGCCGATAAGGGCGAAATCAAAGTCAAAACCATGCCCGTCAATACCGCTCAAACAACCGCTGTCCCTGTCAGCACGCCAAGCCAGTTTCGCTTCAAGTTTAACCTTGAGTCTTCCGGTGAAAACAAGTGTGTAGTAAAGGCGGAAGCCTCTACCGCAGGCGTAACCGATGTCGGTTTGGGGCAATTAACGTTAAGGCAGCTTTTGATAACCTTGAGCCTTGCGCTAGGCGGAAAATTGCCCTCCGGTTCTATCCCGATTTTCTTCCTCGATTTGCCTGCACCTCCCTTTGGTAGTTCGAATGCCAAGCTATATGATTTCGTAAATCGGGGGTATAACCTAGCGCGGCGCGGTCAAGCGGACGATGCAATACAAGAATGGGAAGCGGCTTTGCGGATAAACCCTCAATGCGTGGAAGTATTTTTTCACAAGGGGGTTTTGCAC
The DNA here is from genome assembly GCF_037138995.1 of Candidatus Chlorohelix sp. NCBI lineage: Bacteria > Bacillati > Chloroflexota > Chloroflexia > Candidatus Chloroheliales > Candidatus Chloroheliaceae > Candidatus Chlorohelix > Candidatus Chlorohelix sp. Next base: position 6,940 of record NZ_JBAXHI010000034.1, read on the forward strand.
ATGTTGTTGGATGAGCTTGAACAAGCGTGCAACGATTTCGGCGAGGTGGTGCGGCTTGAACCTCAGCATTTGCTGGCTAAGTTGTACTATGATGATATTAGTGACCGCTTCAAGAAACGCTTACTTCAACCTACCTCCCCAGTTAATATGCTTGAGGAAGCTCCTACCAAACGCGGCAACCTTGCCGGAGCAATTCCCACTTTGGGTTCTGCGCCCGGAGGTGGTCACAACCCGGTTAATGAAGAGGATGTGCCTACTAAGGTATTAAAAAGAATCTTTAATTCTAGGCTGCTTTTGAAAGGCGAGGGCGTACCAGTAACGGATTATGAAATCAAGGAGCAGCTAATTTCCATCGGTAGGCAAGAAGATAACACCATAATGATTTTGAACGGGAAGGTGTCACGCCACCACGCCCGTATCATAACCCAGAGTGGTGTTAGTAAGCTGTTGGATATGGGTAGCGCGAATGGCACATTACTGAACAGTAGGCGACTTGCTCCCGGCGAACAGGTTGATTTATATAATGGCGATTTGGTAAAGCTGGGTGACGTGGATATTACCTATATCAACCCGCAGCAGGTGGCTCGTCCGGTGGTGACAGCGCCACAATGGCGACCCGCCATTTCCCCGCAAGAACGTTTTTGGGCGCTTAATGTTCTCGGTTTGAATCCGGCTTTTACTATAACGCCCCAGCAAATAGAGTCGCAGAGTGAAGTTATGCGCCGCTTCTGGGAAGACCGGTTGCGTACAGCTTATAGTCCGCAACTGAGGACTGAGGCTGAATCGCGCCTTGCAGAGTTAGTCCGCGCCCGCATCTTGTTATTAGGAATGTAAAGAACATATTACGCTTGGAATAAAAACAAGGGGTTTAAGTTCTTTGTCTGAAAGTTTTCCTATACAGAAAGAGCCTTCCAAAACCCCATTGTTTAGCAGATAACGCCCCCGCCCAATACCTCATCGCCTTGATAAAACACTGCTGCCTGACCGGGAGTAATGGCGCGTTGGGGGCTATCTAGCATGAGGCGAGCTTTTCTCGTTACCGAATCCAGCAATTGTACCGTACCGGAGGCTTCCCGCGCCTTGTAGCGAATCTTAACGGTGGCAGGAACGGGTTGTTCGCTCCACTCGCCGTTAATCCAGTTAACATTTTCCACCTCAAACTCGCGTTGAAACAAGTCGCGGTCGTCACCAACTACCAGCGTGTTGGATTCTTTCACAACCTTTAAAACATACGTGGGTTTCGAGGCGTAAATGCCGATGCCCTTGCGTTGACCGATGGTGTAATTGGGTAGCCCGTTATGCTGACCGATTACTTCCCCGCTCAGATTAATAATCGGACCGGGGGTAGTTGCACCCTCGCTCAGCCTACTTTTTATGTAATCGCGATAATCACCGCCTGCCACGAAGCAAATATCCTGACTCTCCGGCTTTGCGGCAGTAGCAAGCCCTCGCTGTGCTGCCATTTGGCGGGTTTGCGTTTTGGTATATTCGCCTAATGGAAACAAGATGCGGCTTAACTGCTTCTGGGTGAGCATGTATAAAACGTAGCTCTGATCCTTGCTGGCATCTACCGCTCGCAACAACTTGTATTGCTGGGTATTAGGGTCAAAAACGTTGCGGGCGTAATGCCCGGTAGCGAGATAATCCGCGCCCAACGCCAACGCTTTATCCAGCAGGAAGCGAAACTTTAGGAAGGCATTACAGGCGATACAGGGGTTGGGGGTGCGCCCACGCTGGTATTCTTTTACAAAATATTCTATAACCGATTGACGAAACTCTTTCTCAAAATTCATAGCGTAGAAAGGTACGTCAATTTGTTGGCAAACCCGGCGAGCATCTTCCAATTCCACGATGGAACAACAACTCTTGTTTAGAGAATAGTTCTGTTCTTCTTCAGCGTTGCTACTGCCGTGTAGCCTCATATTAATGCCGATAACTTCATGTCCTTGCTCTATCAGCAAGGCAGCGGTGAGCGAGCTATCTACTCCCCCGCTCATTGCTACTACTACGGTTGCCACTGCTAATTTATCTTTCCAGTTACCTGTTTACTGAGCGCATTTTCTGATGCTCTGCGCTGAACATACTGTCTGCCCTTTTTGGCTTTTCCTAGCTAAAGGCTTTTAATTTGCGTATCCATACACATTCATGTGAAAATCGTGCGCCAACGCGCCCAATCCACCCACCATTGTTAACAATTTGATGATAAAAGGCTGGTCGCGATGCTGTTCTTCCAGCTTTATCGTAAGGTCAATTGTTTCTTGACACAAGCCGAGCAAGCGTTCCCCCAAGCACTCGAAATCTTCGTTATAATCTGAAAGAGTGGTAAGCAGGGGAAAATAATCATCGTCTGAACCGATTGCAAGACGCATTGTCTCGCACTCAATCTCATCCAACGCCCACATTAGGTATTTGGGGCTTTTAGGGTCACTGTTGACTGATAGAATAATTTCTTTCGCCATAAGCTGCTAATCCTCGATTTTGTAACGACAGGTTGTACCTGTAATTAAACATTCCTCCACTATAGCAAGGGTAGTATAGCTATTACCTTTCAGCATGGCAAATAGTTTCTAGATTTTCTATTCCGGTTGCTATCGGCATTTTCAAAGTGTTATACTTTAATTTACCTACCAGTCAATTTTGAGGAAGGATGTCATTTATGGCTACAAAACAGGTTAAATTCCCCGATGATTTTGTGTGGGGTGCTGCCACTGCCAGCTACCAGATTGAGGGCGCGTGGGATGTAGATGGCAAGGGGTTGAGCATTTGGGATACCTTCGCGCATGCTCCCGGCAAGATTAAAGACGGTTCAACCGGAGATATTGCTTGCAATCACTACTTCAAGTGGCGCGAAGATGTAAGCCTTATGAAGAAAATAGGTTTACATGGATACCGCTTTTCGATAGCATGGGCGCGTATTTTGCCGGACGGGCTAGGCAAAGTTAATCAGGATGGGCTGGATTTCTACGATAGGCTGGTGGATTGGTTGCTAGACCACGATATTGACCCTTATGTGACTCTCTATCACTGGGATTTGCCGCAAGCTTTGCAGGATAAGGGCGGTTGGGTGAACCGCGATACGGTACAGGCTTTTGTGGATTATGCCGGAATTATTGCCGACCGTTTAGGTGACAGGGTTAGGCATTGGATTACGCTCAACGAGCCGTGGGTGGCGGCGGTACTGGGTTATGGCTTGGGCGAGCATGCGCCCGGTCATAAGAATTTGGGGGAGGCGATTCAGGTTGGACACAATTTGTTGCTGGCGCATGGTCTAGCGGTTCCGGTTTTGCGCGAAAGAAGCGAACCGGAGGCGGAAGTGGGTATTAGCCTGAGCCTGTCGCTAGGAACGCCTGCCGATGATAGCAGCGCGGCGCGTGAGGCTACTAACCGCCACGACCTTTTTATGAATCGTTGGTTTTTGCACCCGCTTTTCAAGGGTTCGTACCCGGAAGAAATGGAGCCTATTCTAGGCATGATGCAACTCAAACGCGAGCCGGAAGATGCCGCCGTTATTGCTGCACCGATTGATTTTCTGGGAGTAAATTATTATATTCGGCATCTGGTGAAAGATGGGGATGAATTTCCGCCTGTGAATCTGCAATTTGTCAAGAATCCAGAGGCTAAGTACACCGATATGGATTGGGAGGTGTATCCGCAGGGCATCCGCGAACTTTTGCTGGAAGTTAGCAAGGAGTATAAGCCCACGAAAATCTACATTACCGAAAACGGGGCTGCCTTCGCCGATACACTTGAGGAAGACCGGGTACATGATACCGAACGAGTGGAATACTTGCGCGGTTATTTAGCGGAGGTTGGCAAGGTGATTGAGCAGGGCGTTCCGGTTAAAGGCTATTTTTACTGGAGCTTGATGGATAACTTTGAATGGGCATGGGGTTATACCAAGCGGTTCGGGTTGGTTTACGTGGATTATGACACCCAAAAGCGCATTGTCAAGGATAGCGGACTGCTGTACAAAGAAATTATTGCTTTGAACAGTGTTGAGTGATTTTCAAAAAGAGGGGCGCATTGCACGCCCCTTTTCCCTTTATTTTATTAAACCCTCTAGACGGCTTTCCAGCCACCGTCAGCGGTTATAACTGTGCCATTTATGTAGCGCGACTCATCCGAAGCAAGGAAAAGCGCCAGATTCGCTATGTCAATCGGGTCAAGAAAAGCTGGTATCAGAGCCGCGAACGCGCCAGCCCGCTGCGCTCCAGTTGGGTCTATCCGGTCTTGCGGCATTGTTTCGCCAATGTTGGTTTTGGTACCGCCCGGCAGAATGGCATTACAGCGAATCCCCTTAGTGGCATACATCCATGCGGTGCTGCGGGTCAGCCCCACCAACCCATGCTTGGAAGTTGTATAGGCTGCACCCGCTGCGCCTCCGCTAATACCTGCTGTTGAGGAAACATTTACGATAGAGCCACCGCCCTGTTTGAGCATTTGCTGTACAGCGCGGCGGCTAGTAAACATCGGACCGTCCAAATTAATGCTTAAAACCCGCCGCCAGATGTCATCTGATAGCTCGCCTACGCCTTGCATATAATCCATTACACCGGCATTGTTTACCAGTATGTCAAGGCGACCGTAGGCGCTGATTGCCAAATCCACCAGACCTTCTGCCGAATCCTTATCCGCGATATTGCCATGTAATCCTGTAATAACGCCTCCGGTACTTTGAATATTTTTGACTGCCTCATTAAGCCGTTGCTCGTTCCAATCGCCTCCTACAACTGAAGCTCCTTCACTCGCAAATAGGGTTGCTATAGCTAACCCCATACCCGAAGCGGCTCCAGTTACTACCGCAACTTTTCCTTGAAGTCTCATTATTGCCTCCTTTGGCAGAGTTTAAAATATTTGAAAGTACCACAATTGTCAGCTATTTCCAGTTTTAAAGGCTATTGTTTTGGCGCGAATATCCGTCATTTTCCGATTTTGTAGCTTGCGCCGCGTTATTTTGGCTGCCGGGAAATTTCTTGAAGATGCCGGGCTGTAATAAACCGATATAAACCCCACCCGTCACTTTGTCTAAATCTTCCTCGCTCAATTCATGCTCAATATTAGGCTTCCGGTTCAGGTTATTGCGCGTGTTGTTTTCGCTCATACTGGCTGGACTCCTTCCAATAGCAGGATTATTTCCTCAATATAATTATACCTGATTTTGGTATATGTATATTAATATTATTGCGCTATTGCATTGATTTGTTATAATGAATTATATAACTTTACGTAACTAATAATTACGCCAACCCGACTCAATGCTTTAAGCTTGAAGGAAGTCCCTTTTTATGGATACGATCTTACCGGTTCTATTTTTTGTTTTATTTATTGGGTTAATCGGCGGGATAGTTTACACCATTTTTTCTCGCGGCATTAGAATTGTTCCAGACGGCAGCGTGGCGATTGTCGAGCGCAACGGCGAGTTTAACCGCGTGCTTGCGCCGGGTCGCCATTTCCTCTTTCCCTTGCTAGACCGCATCAGCAAAATGGTAGAGCTTAAAGAGTTTGAAGAGACTCTTCAGATTGATAATGTGCTTACCGGTGATATGACCCTGATTGACCTTGACATCAGTATCACTTTTCGGTTGGCGCACTACCGCCCTCGTATGATAAAGCGCGATGAAGCAGAGGTTCGCCGCCCTCGTCGCGTTATCCTCTGGAATAAGATTCTGATTGCAGAAGATGATGTTTACAAAGCGGCAGTTTCGGTGGATAACTGGAAAGAACGTGCCAAGCGTGATGCGGTGACGACTCTACAGGACTATTTTAATACTATCAATTATCGCGAAGAGATTTATCGCTCTGAGCAAGAACGCGCCCGCGACCCTTCCGTACCTGCGCCGTTGCCTCGCATTTCACAAGCGCTTACCTCTTTGGTAAATGAAAAGACGCGCGGTTTGAGCGAAGATGATAGAAAAAAGCGCGGTATTCGCCCGGAAGACCCGCGTTTCAGGGGGTATGGCGTGGAACTTACCAGTCTGACTATTTCAAATGTGCGCCCGGACGAGAAAGCCTTGCAATTGTGGGATGCGGAACGGCAAGCCCGCGCCGAAGCCCAGATTCGCTTGATTAAGGCTGCCAGCGATAGCCGTATTCGCGAGATTGAGGCGCAAAACGAGCGGCTTATCCGCGATACGCTCGGTTTGACCAATGTTAGCGATTATCTGACATGGCGATATATCGAGGCTATTCGGCAATCCGGCAGAGTTGCGCCGCCGCCGCCCGGCGTGAATGTGGGCGATATGGATGGCTATAATTCGGGGGGGTACGCCGTTTCCCGTTCCCAGAACACCCCTGCCGGCTAAATCTTCAAAGAGTGATTGGTATTTCGGAGTGTCAGCAAAGGGCTTATGAACTTTAAGAAATTAATCCGTAAATATGTGAAATTTCCGAAGGGCGGTTCGCGAACCACCCCTACGAACCAAATCTCATGAGAACCGATTTGTAGGGGCGCATCGCGAAGCGCCCGCGTTGGATGGTGAAATCTGGTGGATTTATCCCAATCCTCGTTTTACGGTTTTAATTGTTAATCTACATAAAGCCCCTTGTTTTTTTATTTTTAGAAGGGCAAATTGACTATGTTTCCGGCTTTTGCCACAAAGTTGATGACTATGCGTAGCAGAATAAAGGCGATTATAAAAGAAATATCCAGCATTCCAATAGGCGGAATAATCTTGCGAATGGGCGTTACCAGCGGGTCAACTATATCGTAGGCAAAGCGTGTAATGGCAAAACGCCGGGTTGGGTCAATCCAAGACATTATCATTGCGACAAACATCATAACCCAGATAAAATATAAGAACACCAACCCAATTCCAAAAACGACTGACATGATTCACCCCTGTAATTCGTATAATTCCGGATTTAAAAACTTGACCATCGCGTAGGTAAAGATACTTTCATAAGACTGTTGGCGTGTTTCCAACCCCTTGCTAAGGTAGCCCACCACTCCACCGGCGCGTTTGCTATCTTTGACGCTAAAAAGGCGGTCGGTGGCATCGCCCAATTCTAAACCTGCTTCGAGGTCTTTTATAATTGCGGGCGGTAGCGGCAATAATAGCCCGCCTCCGTAGGATAAGCCACCTTCGCGGGTACGTATGGCGCACCATGCGTTGGTCAGCACGTTATCGAGTCCGGCGACCTTATGATGGACAATGCCGCCCTCAAGCCCGATACCCCAATGCGCGTCTTGCCATGCTTCTAGCGCGGAGGCTGCACGAGTCATTGCGCCTTGCATAGTTTCTTCGTCCCCTACAGGCTGCGCGGATACGCCGCTTTCTACTTCTACGCTCCGCACCATAAAATTATCAATTCCCGGTAAGAGCTTGTCTTCGATGGCGCGTGCCAGTGTTTCTTCTACTGCGCGTATTTTGATAGGGTTGCTGGAGCCTACCGCTACCAGTAATATTTTATTATTCATAAATTTATACGCTTTTAACTGTCTATTGTTTCAGTGTTGAAGGCATGAGGGAGCAATTCCGTCAGGCTGATAGTGTAATGAACTTTATCCAAATTGGCAACTATTACGCTCAGGTTATGGTTAAATTCTGCTAGAAACTGACGGCATGCGCCACAGGGGGTTGTAGGCAATTTGGTATCGGCAACCACCGCGATGCTATCCCATTCTAATTCCCCTGCAAGGACGGCAGCTACCGCCGCGCTGCGTTCGGCGCAAATGGTCAGCCCATACGAGATATTTTCCACATTAACCCCGTAAAAGATTTTGCCGCTACGGGTACGCAAGGCGGCTCCAACTTTGAAGCCGGAATATGGAGCGTAGGCATGCTCTCTCACTGCTCGCGCCCCATCTATGAGGTCATTCACGCTCTATTACTCCTTTAGGCGAAGCGGGCGAATAGAATTCCCAGCAGGTATAGACCCATAATAGGACCTGCTATCATTAGTTGCATAACCGGGTCGGGGCTAGGATTAATGAAGGCTGAGATAACCAGCGAAAAGACGATAGCAAATTTCCACCATTTCACGAATGATTTCCACTTCACGATTTGGGCTTTTGCCAGCGCGTACATCACAATCGGGATTTCAAATACCACGCCCGTCCAGAACATCACCTTAGTTACAGTAGTGATATAGCTCATAGCGGTTAGGGTAGGGGTGAATTGGTCTGCCCCGAAGGTGGTTAAAAATTTGATGGCAGGTGGAAGAACAAAATAGTAGCAGAAAACTACGCCGGATACGAAGAAAATCGCTACCATCGGGATTGAAACAATCAAAGCTCTTTTGATGCCTCTCAGCATCTTTACTTCGTTTTCGTAACCTATTTGTCCGGGTTCGGTTTCGGGTTCAAGGGCAGGGGCAAGGAAAGCTATCAGGTGATAGACAATTATCGGGCTGGAAAGCAAAATTCCGGCGTAGATTGAAACATAGAAATAAACGCTGAAGCCATGCACCAGTTCGGTATTGATAAAGTTGATTTTGGGGTTGGCTTCTTTGCCAAGCTCAATGAATAGACCTACTATGTCGTGCGAAAAGGAAAGGGTTGCGCCCGTTCCGAGCATTACAGATAGAGTGACCCAAATCAGGCGTGACCGCAGTTCGGCGAGATGCTCCAGAAAGGTCATTTGCCCGGCTTGGACTTTGGGCTTTTTTGATTTATCTTTTCGACCCGGTAAACGCAATTTGCGAACGGTTTGTACAATGTTCATCAGCATATATTTCAGGCTTCCTGATGGATTGCGGAACGGGCGGTTTCAGTTTCCGGTTTCAGATGTTCAGGACCACGCCAAAGCGGTTTGGCGGGCGTGTTATTCATAAGAGCGTCTTGCCAGCTATAATTAGCTTCGTCAAACTCGTAAACCCCGATAGGGGCGCTACTAATGACCACAGGTTCAGGGTAGTTGTAATTTACCTCGATTACAGGTTCAGGCTGGCTAGGGCTTTCTTCCACCACTTGCTTGATTAGCTCAGAATTTCCCGGTTCGGCGGCTTGCGCTTCTATTAGGGGAGTGTTAGAAGTGGCGGATTTAGCGACAGTGGCAATAGTTTCTACCGAGGAGGTATATTGCTCACGGGCTTCTAGGGCGGTTTCCTTAAGAGTGTTGGTAGCCGCGCTTAACTCTTTGGCGGTGTTATCCATCGCCTCTTTAAGGTCTTTTTTAATTTCCTTGAAATCTGAAATATCCAATTCGCGGGATACTTCGGTGCGTACATCTTCGGACAATTTTCGTAATTGTGCAACCCACTGGCCAATAGTACGTAGAATTACGGGCAGTTTATCGGGTCCGAAAATGATGGTAGCAACTATCAATATGACAAAAAGTTCTGGAAAATTGATGCCAAAAATATCCATAAGCCTTAAGAGTTACACTAAATTCCCAGTTACGCAAAAACTAGCATAACCTTTTTAGTGGATTAGCGCAAGTGAATGACCGGCTTATACAGGGCTTTTCAGAGAATAATATTTTTGACAATAGGTGAATTCAACCCCTAGGCAAAGAGTAAAATTTCGGGGATAAGTGCAAGTTCAAATTGTTAAATGCTAAAAAGCCCTGATACGAATTTAGGGAGTGCCTAGTAATGCAGAGGTAGCATGCTATAATAGATTTTTGCTATTGTTAAGCAGCCTCAGATGTTTGGCAAAATTAAAATTCACCTCTTCCAAGATAGGCACACCCTCAATTATCTACACATTTATTTTTCCTCTTAACAATGTTACACTATTCATCCTGAATACTCATTTCGGTTTCGTTTTGTTCACCAACCTAACTTTATCACAGAGTATTCAGCCTTCCTTTTTCCAATCCTTAGACTTCCATACGTTATCACGAAATTTTTATAGGAGCATAAAAAACCTTGCTTTATTCAAATGTTGACACATTATATGCAGAGTCAAAAACCTATAAAATTTATAATCAAGGTTAAAATATGTGTGGTATTGCCGGAATCATTGATCTGGAAAAATCGGTTAATCAAGATATACTATTAAAAATGTGCCAGTTGATTTCACATCGTGGTCCGGACGATGCCGGCATCTTTCTGGAAAATGCCTCCAAACTTTCCATAGGATTGGGTTCCCTGCGTCTTAGTATTCTTGACCTTAGTTTGGCAGGGCATATGCCGATGAAAAACAGAACCGGAGATATTGTACTGGTCTATAACGGTGAAATTTATAACCATAATGAGCTAAAAGTTGATTTGGAAAAGCGAGCCTATCAGTATCACTCTCGCACTGATACTGAAACTCTGTTATATGCCTATGAGGAATTTGGCTTAGATTGCTTTAAGAACTTGAATGGCATGTTTGCTGTGGCAATATACGACCGGCGCAATGCTAGGGTGGTGCTGGCGCGAGACCGTATGGGTATAAAGCCGCTGTATTATTTTTGGAACGGAAAAAGGCTAATATTCTCTTCTGAATTAAAGTCTCTGATGACTCATCCAGACATAATCCGCAAACTTAATCAAGAAGCCCTCGATTTATACCTAACTCTCGGTTATGTGCCTTCTCCTTACTGCCTAATTGCTGGTGTGAAAAAGCTCCTACCGGGGCATTATTTGGCGCTTCAAGAGGGTACCCTGAAAGATATTTCTTTTTGGTCGCCGACTCTTTCTATTCCCAATCCAGATTTGCGAGATGACCGGCAACTTTCGGAACAGATTCGGGTAACTCTTGATGGAGCAGTAGAGGCTCAATTAATGAGTGATGTTCCGGTGGGTATTATGCTAAGCGGAGGATTGGATTCCACCATAATTGCTGCCATTGCTTCAAGGAAGCAGCTGAATTCATTGCATACCTTTTCTGTAGGATTTGATACCGGTAAATCTCGTATGGAGGAAATGTACAACTGGGATTCCTTCTACGCCAGAAAAGTAGCGCTGAAACTAAAAACCCAACACCACGAGGTATTAATCAAAGATGATTCCACTTTAATTCCACTGTTAGAAAAATTGCTATTTGCGTTGGATGAGCCTGTTTGGGAACCTTCCTATCTGTCAATTTATGCAATGTCGAAACTGGCAAAAGAAGAAGGAGTTAAAGTATTGTTGAGCGGGGATGGTAGCGATGAGCTTTTTGGAGGCTATCCTTGGTATCTAGGAGCTACCACCTTAGAAAAATACGAGCGAATACCCTTTCTGCGCCAACCCTTACGCTTGGCAAGCTCTGTGCTTCCTCCAAGCATTTTCCATAAAAAGGTTACAGATTTATATCTTAAGTATCGGCAACCCAACTATATTAAATACCTTCAAAATTACAGCCATTTTAAGCCCAGCAGTCTGGCAAAACTCATTCCCGGAGCCTCAAAACGAGATAGTGTCGTACAGGAGTTTTTAGATTTAACCCTTAAACCTGTAAAAGAAGCCTCCACTGCCGACCAGTTTGCCTTTGCCGATTTATTACTATGGGTACGAGAGCATTTTAACCAACGCATTGATCGCATGACTATGCTTTCCTCAGTAGAGGGGCGCGTGCCTTTTCAGGATAATTCTATAGTAGATATGGCTTTGACTATAAGGGTTAGCCGTAAGTTCAAAGGCACAGAACAAAAGGCTCTTTTAAGAGAAGCTTATAAAGATATTTTGCCCGATTTTGTCCTAAACCGTCCCAAACGTCCTTTTGCTGCGCCCGGTAAAGCTTGGTTAGAGGGGATTCTCAATGAATATGCTTTGTCTCAGTTGAATCGGTCTTCGTTTAACGGGTTAGGTCTGTTTGATGGACGGGCTGTAGAGTCTTTTGCATATCCTTTTCTAAGAGGGGAAAAATCCCATTATGAAGAAAACGAGCCATTTATTTCTATCTGGAATCTGTTAGCTCTGACTATTTGGTTGAAGCAATGGAATATTACCGCGTGACAATGTATAGATTCACCAACCTATAACATTATATTTGAGCCGAAAACAGTATGATAATAAAATTGATTGCGCCACTGCTACCCAAGAATAAAACTGACCTAATAAAAGTGTAATAGTTTTACATTACACTCGCTATTACAGCATCGCAAATGACTTGAAATTACCAGATTCTTCTCATATAATGCTAGTTAATGTATATTTGACATTAACTAGAATCTTGAAAGGTTACGCCATGTCCGATAAGCTCAAAGCACTGTTAGCACAGTTCCATCCCAAAAAGGGAGATTATAATCACAACTTGAGCCGGATTGGCGACATCTTCGCGCAAATTGAAGCTGATAATCTGGAAGTGGATATAATTTCCATGCCTGAAACTGCCTTGAACGGCTATTTTCTGGAAGGTGGCGTGCGCGAATCTGCCCGAAAGCAGCAACAGGTATTTGAAGACCTACAACGCGAATATATCAAGCGGTGCGGGTTGGATGCGCCCTTGCTAGATATTACGTTGGGCTATTATGAGGAATTAAACGGCGTTTTTTTTAACTCCGCCCTTTATCTAACGCTTGGCGCAGAACGGCAATCAAAAGGCATTTGGAAGCCCGGTATCATCCACAACCACCGCAAGTTTTTTTTGCCCACCTATGGCGTATTTGACGAGGAGCGTTTTGTGAGCAGGGGCAGGCGTGTGGCAGCTTTTGATACCCGCTTTGGCAAGTTTGGTATCTTGATTTGTGAGGATGTATGGCATAGCATCACCAGCACAATTCTGGCTTTACAAGGCGCACAGGTAATTTTTGTCGGCAATGCCAGCCCGGCGCGTCACTTTGAAACGCATGAACCCGGCAACCTGACACGTTGGCGTGAACTGGTAAAAAATATTTCTGAGGAGCATAATCTTTATACCGTTTTGACGAATCTAGTGGGTTTTGAAGGGGGCAAGGGTTTTATCGGGGGTTCTATCGTAACCAACCCCTTTGGTGAAGTGATTTTGAACGGACCCGTTGCCGAAGAATGCCTGCTATCGGTAGAACTAGATGTACGAGATATGGTAGTAGCGCGGGCGGAAAATCCCTTGCTGGCTGATTTACTCAACAGCTTGCCTGATTTGATTGCAGAACTAAACGCCATTGAGCGTCACTAAGAGGAACATAACCCATGAGCCAGAAATTTAGCCCAGAAACCAAAAGATTTCGCCTTATCAAACATCCCGTTTCTATCGGAGACGAAATAGCTTCGCGGTTGCTTCAGGTAAACCCTGCACTGATACGCGATTGGCTGGTAGCGTTTCTCCGCGATGAGATTATTCGTAGGCGCAACTTCAAAAAGGCAATTATTGGGCTTTCAGGGGGGGTGGATAGCGCGTTGGTGGCTTACCTTTGCGCGGCGGCGTTGGGACCTAAAAACGTGGTGGCAATTCGTATGCCCTACCGTACCAGCAACCCCGAAAGCCTTGAACACGCCCAACTGGTGATTGATGCGCTCGACATTGAAACCCGCACTATTGAGATAACCGGGGCAGTGGACGGGTATCTAGGCGCGTTTGAACCGGATGCCAGCGGGCGTAGGCGTGGTAACGTAATGGCGCGTCAGCGTATGATTATCATCTTCGACCAATCAGAAAGGTATCGCGCCCTTCCGGTAGGTACAGGTAACAAAAGCGAGCGGTTGTTCGGCTATTATACGTGGCATGCCGATGATTCGCCGCCTATCAACCCGATTGGCGACCTCTACAAAACGCAGGTATGGGAGCTTGCCCGTTTTATGGGTGTGCCTTCGGTTATCGTGGATAAACCCGCCAGCGCTGACCTGATACAAGGTCAAACGGATGAGGGCGATTTCGGAATTAGCTACCACAAAGCCGATAAGATTCTAGCTTTGCTGTTGCGCGGCTACAACCGAGAGCGCATTATAGAATCAGGCTTTCCCGCAAACGAGGTTGATTTGGTGAAGGGCAAACTGGATGGTACTCACTGGAAACGCCATCTGCCCACCACCGCGATGCTCAGCAGCACTTCAATAAACGATTATTATTTGCGCCCGGTGGATTATTAGCTTCCTATTTATGAGTACGTTTTTGAGTAATAAAAAAAGGCCCCTCCATATTCAGGAAGGGCTTAATCATTTATTTCTGAGGCTGCTCTATCGGAACCAACTTTAGATGCAGGTCATCAAGTTGTTTCTGGTCAACTTCGCTCGGCGCATCGGTCATTTCGTCAGTGGCGCTTTGAGTCTTGGGGAATGCCATTACATCCCGAATATTATCTTCACCCGCCAACAACATAACTAAGCGGTCAATGCCGGGGGCAATACCGCCATGCGGGGGTGCGCCATACTCGAAAGCGTTTAGCAAGTGACCAAACCGTTCTTGCTGCTGCTCATCGTTGTAGTTGAGCAATTTAAAGAGTTTGCTTTGCACATCCCGGCGGTGTATTCTGATGGAGCCTCCTCCAGTCTCGTAGCCGTTGCAAACTATATCGTAAGCGTTGGCGCGGGCTTTGCCGGGGTCGGTATCTAGTAAATGCAAGTCTTCTGGAATTGGCGCAGTAAAGGGATGATGCACAGCATCCCAGCGGTTTTCTTCCGGTCTCCATTCCAACAACGGAAATTCCAGCACCCATGCGAAAGCTAATTCATCGGGGTCAGTCAGGTTTAGGCGTTTGCCCATTTCAGCGCGTAAACGACCTAGCGCATTTGCTACCACCTCCGGTTGGTCGGCAACGAATACCAAGAGGTCACCCGCTTTAGCTTGGAAAAGAGAGGCTATTGTATTCAATAATTCAGAAGAAAAGAACTTTGCGCTGGGCGATTTACTCGAAAGCACGTCACCATTCTGCTCTAACTGCAAGTAAGCCAGTCCCTTTGCCCCAAACTGCTTGACATAATCTACCAAACCGTCTAATTCACGCCGGGAATAGCTGCTGCATCCGGGCAGACAAATACCCTTAACCTGTCCACCTGCTGCTATAGCCCCGCTAAAGACCTTAAATTCGCTATCCTTAACCAACTCGCTAATATTGACGAACTCAAGCCCGAAGCGTATATCAGGCTTATCGCTGCCGTACTTATCCATTGCTTCATCGTAGCTCATACGCACGAATGGTTTGAATTTAAGCTTCTTTTCGGGCGTTACATTTTCCACGATTTCGATAAATAATTGCTCTATAAGTTGCAAAAGGTCTTCGCGCTCAATAAAGCTCATTTCAAGGTCAAGTTGAGTAAATTCCGGCTGTCGATCGGCGCGTAAATCTTCATCTCGGAAGCAGCGGGCAATCTGGAAATACTTTTCCATACCGCTCACCATCAGCAATTGCTTTAGTTGCTGCGGAGATTGGGGTAGCGCATAGAATTTGCCAGGATGAACCCGGCTTGGCACTAAATAATCACGCGCTCCTTCGGGGGTGCTTTTAATCAGAATCGGGGTTTCAATTTCAATAAAGCCGCGTGCATCCAGAAAATCCCGCATATATTTGACCACTTTGTGCCGCAAAATCATATTGCGTTGCATACGCGGGCGGCGCAAATCAAGGTAGCGATATTTAAGGCGCAACTGTTCTGAAACTTCGATACGGTCGTTGATTTCAAAAGGTAGCGGTTTGGCAGGGTTTAATATTTCAAGATGAGTTACAGATATTTCAATTTGCCCGGTAGGAATATTCAAATTTTCAGTGCCGGAGGGTCGCAACGCTACCGTTCCTGTTGCTGCAAGTACAAACTCATTGCGGCTTTCTCCGGCTAAGGTATGCGCTTCACCCGATATATGCGGGTCAAAATTAAGCTGCACCAAACCGCTGCGGTCTCGTAAATCAATAAAGATAAGCCCGCCATGGTCGCGCCGCCGATTCAACCAGCCTCGCACCGTTACTTGCTCTCCGGCGTTTTCGGCTCTCAACGCTCCACAGCTATAGATTTTAGCCACAGGATTCTCCTCATTTATATCTTTTTTATTGCTTCAAGCTCAAAATTATATCAGAAAGAACCAAGCCTTGCAGGAAAAAAAAGGCTACCGATGCGGCAGCCCTTTCTGATTCGCTTTGTTGAAATTCCTAACGCGGTTGCAGGGTCAACACTGCCTCTTTATTTTTGTCCACTGCGGAAGAACTAAACAGGAAAGGATGGTATTTACCGCCTTGCCAATCGTCAATATTATCCCCGTAGTGGCTGTTAAAAGGTTGTCCTGATTGCCCGATAGTGTTGGTAATTAGCGAGTCGTCAAAAGCTGCTAGGTTTATCAACTCTCGGAAAGATGCGCCGCTAGATTGCTTGTAAGGCTCAACATAGCGATAGCTGGCAGCATTTACGGTGTTGCCATCACCTCCACGCTCTAGGGTACGCAGATTCAGGATGGCATTAATCGGGAAAGGCGCGGCATCCCCGATAGGCGTTTCGGTAAAGCTCAAAGTATGCAGCTTGCCCCATTTCCAATCATTGATGTTGTTGCCAAGCTTGCCGTTAAGATAATCAACTGCCTGCCCTAACGATTTTAGAAGCATCGCATCACGTCCGCCATTACCCCACCACGCATTCTGCGGGTCTTTAAGCAATGCGATTACGAGAGGAACATGGAAAGCCTGAGCGCTGATATAACGCTCGTAAGATTCACCCAGCTTGTTTTTGAACATGTTTTCAAGCATATACTGATAGGCAACTTTGTACAGCGCACCGGGAGCAGAATCGGCGGTAAGATTTCCATCCCACTCCCGCAACCGCTTTAGCGGCTCTGTCAGCTTCGAGTCGTTGCTTTGCAAGCTACCCGCCACCTTAGCGAACTCTTTACCGGGTAAAGTTACAGTATCAAACTGGATAGCACCTAAATCCTGCAAAGAGAGTTTCTCTTTAGCCTGTAATAGTTCGGTAATGCGTTGCGCTCGCCAACCGGGGTCAAATTCTTCGCCGATACTCAAGCCCGGCTTCATATTGGCGGGACGCTGGTTAGCCGTTACAATAAAGCCGCTGGGCGGGTTGTAAACCGAAGGCAATTGCTCAAACGGCACAAAGCCTGTCCACTCATATTCGCCGCTCCAGCCCGGCACAGGCAAGAGACCATTACCTTTGGCGCGGGTGGGCCACAACCCGGTAAGCTGATAACCGATGTTGCCATCCACATCGGCAAACACAAAGTTTTGCCCGGCAATATTGAAGTCTTTTAACCCATCCCGGAACTCGTTCCAGTTAGTGGCTCTGTTGTATTTGAAAATTGCATCTACCAGTGGGCTTTTTTGCAAGGCGACCCATTGCAATGCCATCGGGTATTGGCTATTTTTAATCGAATCCACCACATCGTTCATAATTGGGCCATGTCGGGTCTGGCGTACTGTGATAGTCTCGGTGGCTTTGCCTTTTACCTTTATTTCTTCCTTGATAAGACTCATATCCTCAAATTTGCCCTGAAACTCGTATTGGTTGACATTGGCAGGGTTAATTTTCTCCATAAAAAGGTCTTGAGTATCGCCGCCAATATTGGTAACACCCCATGCCACCCGGTCATTATGCCCAATTACAACGCCCGGAACGCCGGGGAAGGTGACGCCTGCCACGTTAAAGCCTGCCCCATGCAACGAAATTTCGTACCAGATTGAAGGGTTGCGGATGCCCAGATGCGGGTCGTTTGCTAACATTGGCTTGCCGGTACTGGTTTTAGAACCGCCTACCACCCAGTTGTTGCTACCCTGCCCAGACATATCACCATTGCTGATAACAGAAGCTGCGCTATTTAAATCAACTAGCGCAAGACTCTTTTCCATATCAACATAGCTTACCCCGTTAGGGACAATCAAAGGAGTGCCTTCCGCGCCGTTCAAAGGCAATAACAGAGCAGCGTCTTTTTCGCCTAGCTTTTCCACCAAAGCCGCTCTGAGTATTTCATTAGTGTAATTCCCGCCCAAGTCATAAGCCATCACCTTACCCCAAGTAATAGAATCGAGCGAAGTCCAAGGTTCGGGGGTAAAGCCCAACAGGGTAAACTCAATCGGGAGGTTGTCTTTATGGGTGTCAATAAAGGCATTGATACCCTGTGAGTAGCTTTCCATGATTGTTCGAGCTTCGGGGGCAAGTAACGACAGTTCTTGTTCGGCAGCACGTTTTAAGCCGATAGTACGAAGAAATTTATCGTTTTCAAGGGCGGCGCTGCCCAAAACTTCGGAAAGTCGTCCACTGCCGACTCTGCGGTTAAATTCAAGTTGCCATAGGCGGTCTTGGGCTGTGACATAACCCTGCGCTATAAAAAGATCGCTCAGGTTGTTGGCATAAATATGGGGTACGCCCGACTTATCACGCACTATTTTTACTTCAGCGGTTAAGCCGGGAATTTTTAGAGTAGCGCTAGTTTCTGGTTGTGGTCGAATTAAAAGCCAATAAAATAAAATGGCAATTACTAATATGCTTAGTACAACTATCAAGAATAAACCAAATAGCGAGAAACGCAGAATCTTTCTTCCTAGGCTACGTTTCTTTTTTGGAGCGATAGGCGCGACTTTAGCATGCTTAAGTTGCTTTGCCATAATATTCTCCTTGATGCAAGCTTGGGTTATTAGCGATTAATGAAATTGTTTTCTGGTAGAATGTTACAAAGTATAGCATCTTTGGAAGCAAGGCGAAATATAATTAGCGCCACTTTGAGATTAAAAATAATCTATTTTTAGTGTTAAGCGAGTGTGAAATGAGCATACCTTATTTTGAATATGGTGAACGAGTTGGGCGTACCGCTCGTATTCGAATCGGTTGTGCCGCTATCATTTATGATGATGTGGGCAAAGTTCTGTTAACCCGCAGAAGTGATAATGGGCGATGGTGTTTGCCTAGCGGTGCGATGAATCCGGGTGAAAATCTAGAAGAAACCTGTATTCGTGAGGTTTGGGAGGAAACCGGATTACAAGTGAAAATTAGACGGTTGGTAGGCATTTATTCCACTCCACACCGGGTTACGGTTTATGCTGAAGATAGTCGTTGGCAACTTGTAGGTTTATGCTTTGAAACTGAGATTGTCGGAGGACAATTAGGTTTGAGTGATGAAACTACTGAAGCGGGCTTTTACTCGATTGAAGCATTTTCGGGGATAGATATTGTTGAACCGCACCTCGAATGGATACTGGATGCTCAAACAAATTCAAATAGGATTTATATTAAGTGACTATTCCATACCCCTGACTGTCCAACTGACCGCCAGTTATTCGGCTAACGGAGCGGTGGAAGAGCAGACCGGGAAGGCTAAGCATCTAGAAAAAGAAGTTAAAAAAGGAAGCTCTATGATACCTTACGTAATGGTATCACTGGCTTACAGAACTTGTGAAATGTTTAACTATACGCTTATTATGAAAGACTTTTTAACTTTATCTTAGTAATGGCTTCCGACGTGTTTTTAAACGCTCAAGCCTGTAACATTCAAATCTGTTGGATGCTCCACCGTAAACTGATAACTCACTTCGCGTTTGGCTTGAGGTTGAAGTGCCAAAACCCACTCTAGCACGCCCATTTCGCCGGGCTGGATTTGTGGAGTGGCTTTAATCAGGCGCACCTTGATTTGCTCGTTACGGCTGACCGGAATTTGCTCGGTTAGGCGCAAAGTCGTTTCCTGCTCGCGCAAACTGGTTACAGTGATACGGTATCCAAAAGTGGTACGCCGCTGCCCCCCGATGAACTTCTTATCCACCTCTCGCTCTACCAACTCGCGCTCAATTTTCAAGCCCTCGTCAATTCCTAGATTGAGCTTGAATTCCTGACCGGGCGCGATATTTTCCAGCATGGTTGTGCCAACGAAAGTATTTTCGCGAAAGATGTTGGCTTTACCGGGTAGCAGCGTAACGCCCCCTGCCCGATTGGTGACGGTTGCCTGTATATAAGCGAAACTTACGAGTTTGGGAATAGTAATATACTCGACACGAGCGGGGAAATCCTCGTTGAAAATGGTAGTTTTGTGTGGCGCTCCATCTGAGGGGATGTTGCTATCCCGTTCGAGTCGGAAGGTCACTACGCCTCCTTCGCTGGAAACTTCTGCGGATACGCTTGCCGCCTTATATTCGGGCAAAGATTCTGCCAACTCTGCAAATGCGCCTGTCGTCTCGTCAGAAAATTGGCTTGGCGCAGGCGCAGCCATTACCATCGCTTGGGGGGACATTGCATGAAAAGTGCGCGGTGGGCTTGGGCGGTAGCTATCGAGATACCATGGGTTGAGGCGAGGCGGGAGTGTTCCCAGCGCAGGCTTAGCAGTGGATAGAGTGAGGCGTACCCCTTGCCATTCTTCGCCGCTGCTCTGTTGTACTTCGGCAAGGTAGCTCAGATTTACCTTGTCTCCGGCATTCCTGACTCGCAAATCGTATAGCGGTGTCCATCCGGCGCGGCTAATCATATAAGAAACTTCCAGTTCAAATTCGCCAGCACCAGTTGCTTCTATTGAAACCGCTAACTTGTAGCTTTCACGCGCACGCGGAATACTTATCCTCTTTATTTCTGCCCGTACTACTTCGATTTGTTTATCTAGTTCCCGAATAGCCAATTCTTCTTTTTGCAGGGTAGCTTCATAGCCGATGCGTTGCTCTCCTATGAAATCGAGCAAATTGCGTACTTCCTCCAAGCCAACCCGATTACGCGCTAATCCTTTGGAAAATTCTTCGACTGTGTGCTGGCTAAGGTTTTCAACAAAGCTTCGTTGCATTTTCAGTGTATCTAATTTGCTTTTGGTCTCTTGCTTGAGGGTTTCCAGTTCTTCGAGGCGGCGGGTTAATTCTGCAAGCTTTTCACCGACAGGTTCGGTGGTATAGGCATATTCGCTGCGTACTCCTAGCAAGCGCACTGCTACCGTACCGACTCCACCTGCTCGGAACGATTCGGTTTGAATAGTGCTGGGTAGGTCGTTTACCACCAGTTCTTTTTCGCTACCGCTCAGGCTTACTTTACCACGTCGTGTTACCAGAGCTTGGGAGGTGTAAACCGTCACTTCAGCTATGTGAGTTTCAACCGTTTTGATAGACTCTATGGTTTCGTTGGATTCAGACATCAAACCTCTCCTTTAATGTATTTCAGGGGAATAAACCCTGCCTTTCCACTGAATTCCACGTTTCTTCCAGCGCACCGAATTGATTCCGATAATAACCATATAAATTATTGAGATAGGATGCAGAATAATATCAAATACTCTGAAACCAAACCGTAATGCCACACCAAATCGGATAATCCAAGATATTATTATTTGCGCCAGCGGTAGCCATAACCACTCTGGCGATGCCGGTTGCCCGGTAATCCATCCTGCCAGCAGCCAGAAATATGAACCTACATATCCCAAAAGATTGAATATCAAAAAAAGCCCTAGCCATAAAACTTTATAATTAAAGAAGGCGAAAAGATTTTTACTGAAACCCTGCCACACTTCAAAAATGTTGCGATACATCCGGCAAGAGACGGAATCGGTGCCATCCGGTAGTATAATCTTGTATCCCGCTTGCTTTATTCGCTGGGCTAAAATTACATCTTCCAGCACGATATTTTTTACCGCTGCATGCCCGCCGATTTGCTCATAAACATTCCGAGTAAAGAACATATATTGACCGTTGGCTGCGCTGATTGAAGGGCGGGGGCTACGGCTCACCATCCAGATAGGTAATAGCCCAATCAGGTACATCATCATCAATGGGATTGCCAGACGCTCGGCAAATGAATCGGTTTCCTGTTTTGGGAAAACGCTTAGGAAATCCGCCTCGTTTTTTTCAAGCGCAGAAATTGCGCTGGAAACTGAGCGCACCCCATGAACGGTATCTGCATCGGTGAAAAGTAGGTAATCCCCTTCGGCGTAGTGGTAAAGCTGATAACACGCCCAATTTTTGCCAAGCCACCCCTCCGGCAATTCCTGTCCGCTAACAAGGCGCAAGCGGTGGGAAAAATCCTCACGGGCAAGGCTCTCTAGGATTGCAACGGTAGCATCATCGCTGCTGTCATCCAGCACAATAATTTCAAGATTAGGATAATCTTGATTCAGCAAAGAGCGTACACAACGGGCAATATTCCCGGCTTCGTTTCGCGCTGGAACTAGCACCGAAACCAGAGAAGTATCCGCCGCCGAAAAACGCCTGTTGTAGCCGTAAGAACCTAACGCACGGAATGTAAAGCTGTTTACCAGCAGCGCCAATAGCATATATACTATAGGCGCTGTGATTATTATTTGGTAGAGTAACAAGTGTTTCTCCCGATTATTAGCAGGTTTTAATGGTCTAACCTGCTACCTCTAGACAGAGTATTGTATAATGTCAGATAGACATAACTAGAAACCATAATTATACAACCTCACTAAGGATTAATCATAGTGAAACCACCGAAAAGAGTCAAACTTGCCATCTGGACGGTGCTATGGGCGACTGTAGCCGGTTTTGCGTTGGGAGCTTGCGGCTCCGAGATACCAACCCCACCTCCGGTTACTCCAATAGAACGTCAGATGCCAAATGTTTCACCGATAATCCCCCCCACTAAGCCCTCGCTGATTACCGTTCAACCCGACTTAACAATAGCCACCACTTCAAGCGCGACAAAGCCCGCGAATCCTACACCCGCTGAAAATCGGGCAAATGGTTCTTCTGAAAATAGTCAGGGATTTGGGCAAATCCAACCAGTGTTGCTGGCTAACACGCAAGTAGGCTATTTGCAAGCTGGCGACCTTTGGGTTTCAGATGAACGAGGCGGTAATCGAAGGCAGCTAACCCAAAGCGGCGCTATTACCGCCGATAAGGTTTATTGGTCGCCTTTGCGTGATACGGTGGCGGTGATGGATTTGCGCGATGGCTTGGTACTGTTCGACTTGATGGGTCGAAAACTATCGCTATACCGCCCCGACCCGCTATCTCAAACCTTGAATACTGCGGCATGGTCGCCAGATGGGCGTTACCTTGCCTTTGATATGATAACTCGCCAATCCAACGGCAATTTGCCTCAATCACTTGCTACTAATGGTGAAATTTATCTGATTGATACCCAACTGTCCGGCGTAAATTCCGCCCGTCTCAATGGCAGTAGCCAGCAGATTCCTCCGCAGCGTCTTGCCAGTGGTTTTGGTTTTGCTTGGTCGCCGGATGGACGGCAGTTAGCCTATGCTACTCACGCTCGCCGCCTTGAGGTGGTTGAATATGTCCCATCTCAAAATTCTGCTACAACCTTGCCAAATAGCGCTACTGCCAAATCCGGCTTAACAGCCGGAACGCCGGGAGTAATTGCCACTTCGGTCAAGGTTATACCTTCGGTAAGCGTCACCCCTTTCCCAATTATCAAGCCTCAACGTTCAGCTACCTCTGAAACCCGCACTCCACCAACCGCTAATCCCTATTACAACCCTCCTAGCGTGTTGGTGCCTTATGATAACGCTCTGGCTATTATGAGTGTTGCTGACCGCCGCGAAACCATATTGTTCTACAGTAATCAGCTACCGCCTTACCCTGCAAACGATGGCGCAGCTTATCCTACTGGTGGTAGTGCGGTGCAGTATATTAACTGGTCAAGCGATGGGCGCAGCCTGACTTTCGCAGATAGGTTTTCCTATGTAGGCGTAGCAAGCGTTGCTGGTGGTATTCCCCGCATGCTATACGGGCAGCCGCGCGGTTTTGCTCTGGAGAGAACCTTGTGGTTGCCGGGCGCAAATAACGCTTTGCTGCTAATCTGGCAAAGCATACCGGGAGAAGAACGAGAATTAGCAGGTGTCCTGACGGCTCCGGGCGTAATCGGTTCGGCTATCAGCGATAAAATGAATTGCGCCACACTATCGCCAACCGGGCAGCAATTGGCTTATTGGGATAGTAACGATACTATGATTATCAAGTTGGACGGCTCAACGCTTGGTACGGTGACGGGTGGGAGTTGCCCGGCATGGTCGGCGGATGGCTCATTTATTTCCACCTCACGGCGTGGTTCGGATGGTTTGGTGGTGGTGGCAAGCCCAACCGGACAAATTATGCGCCAGTTTCTGGGAACTCGCGCAGTAGAGCAGGTCTTTTGGTTTGTGCCAAATTGATTTCCGTTTCAGTAGGGTTTTCAGGCAAGGGGCTTAAGCCCCTTGTTTTGGTACATATTTTTTTCTACTGTTCTAAGCGAAAGTTCTTGATTAATTTCAAAACTTTCTGAGTTGCTCTATAAGAGGTCCTAAAGGCAATCCTACTACATTATAGTAATCACCGCGTACTGCTGCTATTAACGCCCCTCCATAGCCTTGTATGGCGTATGCGCCCGCTTTATCTGCCGGTTCCCCGGTTGCTACATACCACTTTATCTCTGCTGCGCTTATATTACGAAATTCCACTTCGCTCACGGTATAGCTTACCTCTTGCCGTACTATCATATGCTGTTGGCTTATAGTGATTATGGCAAATCCGGTAATTACCAGATGGGTTCGTCCACTTAAGCGTTCCAGAAAATTTCCGGCTTGTACTTCATCGCGTGGCTTGCCAAAAACCACATCGTCTAATACCACGATAGTGTCTGCGCCTATAACCAATATATCTTTGCCATCATTTTCATTTTTTTCAAGCCAGAGTTTTCCGCCAGCAATTGCTTTTGACAATGCCAAACGTCTTACGTAGTTCAGATATTCTTCGTCTTGGTGTAAGGCTTCATCTACTTCAGAGACTATAATGTGGAAATTATCGGCTGGAAGCAACCTGCTCAGAAGCTCACGCCTACGCGGTGAGCCGCTTGCGAGTATAACTTGAACTTTGTCGAACACTTGAATTTCAGGATATTTGCCGGACAATGCTTTCCCCTATCTTTTAGAACTGTAATTAATTGGGCAAAAAGTGAGTTCTAAGCTACCATAATATTGACACTCATGTGTTATTCTAGCACTTGTTCGCCCACTGAATATTTTTTTCTGGTGAGTAAACACGAAAAGATACTTTTTTACAACCAATAAAAACACTGTCCTAGAAAAGAGGTTGCTGATGGCAGCACAGCCATGGGAAGTTTCTACATCTGTTGATTTACATAATGAATCTGAATCGGAAATTGCAGAAGAAAAAGGATTTCATTGGAGTATGCGCTTGATGTCGTTGTTAAGTTTGCTTGCGTTGGCGATTTATACCTACGTGTTGCTTGATTGCAAACGCGCCGGGCGTAATACTGCTCATAAACGTTTAAGCGACAAGCGGCGTTTTACTCTATCTGCTATTGCTTTCGGTATGGATTTAACTATATCCGCTTACTTTGGGGCTATAACTCCAAAACTGGTCAAAGCGGGTGGCTTAACCTATGATGTAAAGAATACCCCTCGTCCTCTGTTTTGGTTCTTTGCTATAACTGGAATTGTGCCAACTGCTTCGATGGGCTTGACGGTACTTGGAGCAAGGCGCTGGTATTCACGGATACAAGAGCGCAAAAGTTGGTTGGTCTTCCACGCTACCGTAGCGTTGGTGGCATATATATTTTGGTGGATAGCCTGCTTGCCTGTTTTTTTTATTTCGATTGTGGGCGAGAAAAGAGCATTGAAATTGGCTAAACGTTGGGGCATGATTAAAGCTTAGCTGTTTATAAAGAGCTATTGGAAGTTATATATCTTATCACAACCTGAGCAATACCAAGCAGTTTCTTCTTTAAGAACCAGTCTTTGGTTGCATTCGCAAATATAGCCTGCTATTACTGCTGGATTGCCCTGAACATAGGAATAATCAGGTATATCTTGAGTTACTATCGAGCCTTGTCCAACTATTGAATATGCCCCGATTACCACTCCGGGCAAAATAACTGTACCTTCCCCGATGGTTGCTCCCGCTTTTACTAGAGTTGGTGGTATTTTGCCATTATATTTATTCAGCAAAATTTTTTTGCTGTTACTGAAGCAAACATGAGGTTCGATATTTACATTGTTCTCGATAATAACGTCAAGAAAAATAGAAGTGCGATTCTGAATTTTGACATTATCGCCAATCCGCACCTTATGATCGATAAAAACGCCTTTACCGATAACGCAATTATTGCCAATGGCAACCCCTGAATTTATCTGGCATTGGTGCCAGATTTGGGTTCCTAAACCGATAAATGCCTCATCTGAAACTTCAGCAGTTTCGTGTATAGTTGTTTTAATTGTATAGTGGTTATTATATTGCATAGATAGAGCGTTCAAATAATTAATGCCTTGACCTGAAATAGAATTTGCTTATAGCGTAGTTGGATTTTAGCATGCAAGAGTTATAGTTAAGTTACAGCCGTTGGAAAAGTTGTTACAATTTATTTATTTACATTAAGGTTAAAGCATTGGGCAAGAATAAACCGGGAAAATTTTTCATGTTGCGAATATATGATAATTCCTGCAATAATAGCATATAAGATTTGAACTATGTAATTCTATTCGTTTATGTAGCCGATTAAAAACTAGAGAGAAAGATGGAACTGGTATGACTTCAGGTGCGGTGGCGCTGGTTGGGTCTGGGGAATATTTACCTGCAATGGAAGAAATTGACCGATTTTTGCTTAATACTCTGCCTAATCCCCAAAATGCAAAGGTTGTGTTAATCCCTACTGCCAGTGGTCTTGAACCCGGAATGCCTGCACGCTGGTCTCAGTTGGGTGTGGAACATTTTGTCAAGATTGGGGCTAAAGTTGAGCCTGCTATGATTATCAAACGCGAAGATACCACCCGACCGGAAGTTTTGCATAAACTCCGTGATGCCGATTTCTATTATTTTTCCGGCGGCAACCCAATGTATTTAGTGGAAACCCTGATAGATACACCTGCTTGGGAAATTATATTAAACCGGCATCGGCAAGGGGCAGCGCTAGCAGGTTGTAGCGCGGGCGCAATGGCATTTGGAGGTTTCACTCTCAATATGCGCTCTGCTTTTAAAGGACAAACACCGGCATGGATGACTGCATTGAGCGTAGAACCCTCGATAGTTACATATCCTCATTTCGACCACATGCATAGTTTTGTAAGCCCTGAGCTTTTCAAAGCTATTATTTCCAGCGCTCCTCCCGGAGTGTTGCAATTTGGCATAGATGAAGACACCGCTTTAGTACGTAGTCGCAAGGATAATGGCTGGGAGTGGTCTGTAATGGGCAAGCAGAATGTCACTCTTTTCCGGGGGGGCAAAGATGAGGGGCAGATTTTCAAAAGCGGTGAAACTCTTAATTTGGAGATTTAAACTTGTTCATTGCACCCAATAATTCGATAATTTTAGGAGTTAATCCAGTAATATCAGTTATGGCACGGAAATTTCCTGCATCATGTCCCACTACCAATAGCGGCACAGGGTTATAGGTATGCCCTTTAGTAGCTAAGTCCTCAACATTACCGTGATCACTTGTTATTACTAATGTAGTATCATCGGAAAGATTTTGAATAACACTATTTAGAAATCGGTCAATCAATTGCAACACGGAGAGCGCTACCTCCATATTCTGGCTGTGACCGGCAAAATCTGGCAAATAACATTCAAAAAGAGTGATGTTGTGAGCGCTTCCGATATTAGCCAATCGTTTCCCTGCTTCGGTAGCTGCAATCGGGGTTAAATATACTTCTCGATTTGGCATTCGCTCTCCGGTAATATCCCAGAAAACTGCTTCGCCTCTTTCGTAGTCTTCAGGCATGCGGAAAGGTACTCCGGCAGTAAGTCCTACCAAAGTGCCTACCGAATAACGGATTCGGCGTTGTTCAACTGCCCGAAAATAGCCCGGAGAGTATAGGTTGGCGTGCGTGGGTTTTGCGCCAATTGCTTTCGCCTGTTTAAAAATCCCGCTTTCTTCAATCAAAATCCGTAATGAACCATTGGCGAATCCGGTCATATGTCGTCCAAGATAAGCTGGCGCATTCTGCCCGGTGTATAAAGCTGCCTGTCCGGTTGCGCTTTGTGGTAAGCCGGGTATGCCCAATTGAGCATCAATTGATTTGAACAACAAATTGGGAGAATAAACTTCATGACCGCTTAAGGGTTTGCTGCCTAACAAATCATTTAAAAAGGGCGTTGCTTCTGTATGGGCAAACGGATTTTCAGGTGAATCTTTTCCAAGACCCACCCCATCCAGAAAGAGAAAGATAAAATTTTTCTGCACTTCTTTTTTCAGAGCTAACCAGTCCCGGTAAGTTCTTTTACTTTAGCTACTAACTCGCGGGGCGTGAAAGGTTTTACAATATAATCAGTCGCACCCGCGCTTAAGCCCTCCCCGATTTCGTGGTGTTGCCCTTTGGCAGAGAGGAAAAGCACAGGAATATTGGTAGTGGCTGGTTCGGAGCGCAAATAACGGCAAACTTCATAACCGTCTAGATAGGGCATCATAACGTCTAAAAGAATCAGGTTAGGATTGTGTAGCTTTGCCATTTCAAGTGCTTGCTTGCCATCTATGGCTTCCACAATTTCAAAACCGGCGCGTTCCAACGTAAAACTGATTAAGCGTCTTATATCTTTTTCGTCTTCTGCGATAAGAATCTTCATTGAATACTCCAATGACGCATAAGAAAAATGGAAAGGTTTGTCAACTTTTACCAACTAATCTATTGGCAAGACTTAAAAAGCGACGACGTAAAAAAGGCTTAGGCACATGATTGGTATAAGTCTTAGAGTCAAACTTTTCAACATTAGCTATACCGGGTTGATAATCCGGAACTGTAGCTTGCATTATATATTCGGGTGGCGCAAATATCAATGAGAGAGTTTTCCTAAGTAAGGGGTCTTCGTGTAGCGCTTCAAATAAAGCCCCACTTACTTTCTTTTCATTAGTTAAATCCATCAACATGAATGAGGGGCGGTATCTACGCGCTAACGCCAGCGCATCATATTCCATAGTTGCACGATATACTTTAGTAAATCCGGCATCTCGTAATAACTTGTCAAGATTTCGGAGGTTTGTACTAACTTGGCTAACTAACAAAATAGTTTCGGTAGCTCGATAAGATTGCGCTAAAATTTCTGGTACTTCACTGCCGATAATTTGTAAAATATATTCGATGGCGCTGTTATCTGCGGTAGGATAGGGCAGTACAGCTAACGCTCCTTCTGCCAATACCATCATTTCCAATTCCGAAAGTGCCACCTGCAATAGCGGCACACTTCCAATAATCGGATTTTTATACTCAGAAATCATGATATTTTCATCTGCAAGGATTAAATCAGGAATCCAAGTAGGCAGTGGAGATGAAATTACCGAGTAATCTTCTGTTATAACTACCTGAAATCCACCATCAGCCAGCACATTTTCTGCAAATTTAGCAAACATAGGGTTTTGGGTTATTACCAGCACAGCGTGCTGCACCTCACTATTTTCCGCAAGTTCTATAACTTTGTGTGGCTGAGGTGTAATTAGGAGCGGCAATGTTATAGTGAAGGTATTGGTTCCATTAGGGTTTGGTACGACACTAACATTGCCATCGTGCATTTCGGCGATTGATTTTACCAGAGCCAAACCCAGTCCGGGACTACCGTTTTCTCTCCAAGCCGGATTTTCGGAATGCCAGAATTTTGAGAAAAGAATCGGGATTTCGTGTTGGCTGATAGAGGGGCTTTGATTGGTAACGTTGATTATAGCCTGCATGTTGGCTTCATCAGCTCTAACGCTAAACCTTACAACACCTTCGTTTGGGGTATAGCGTGCCGCGTTATTAAGCAAAACCTTGAGGGCTTGCATCAATCTGTCCGGGTCAGCGTTAATTTCCAGAACCCCGTGGCGGGTGGAATAAGCCGGTAATTCAACCACAAAACTGATAGATTTTGCTTCAAATAGGGCTTTAGTAGCTTCAATTGCCTGTTCTGCAATCTCGCGGAAGTTGCGTGGACCGGGGTTAAAGCTTAATCGCCCCGATTCTAGGCGCGAAATATCTAGCAGGTCGCTTATTATACGGGCGAGTTTTTCGCTATTAGCGCCTACCACGCATAAAAATTCATTTTGTAATTCGTTCAAGTCTCCGGCTTCACCCTCTAATAATAAATCCACATAGCCTTTGATAGAGGTGAGAGGGCTACGAAGTTCATGTGCTACATTTGAAATGAATTCAGCCCGTTCTTTTTCACTTACGTGGCTATTGCTTAGGCGCTCTCTCAATTGCTCATTCTGAAAGTGCAATGAACGTAGCGCTGCCTCATATTCGGCAAGTTGCTCTCTCAGCAAAATCACCTCAGACTCAAGCAAACTATCTGCTCCTTTTTTTGAATTAGTCGAGGAGCGATTAGTCGTTGTAGAATTTTCTGAACGCGCCTCTGATAGTTCTTTGATAGTTTGTGGTTGTAAGCATCAGAGATGCTCATACTTTTTATCTTTCTTATTGTGAAGGTAATTTAAGCGCTTTGAACATAACTGCGAATGTAGTAGGATTTATGGGGTATTGGGATTTTGGTTAGGGAAGCGTTAATATGTCATTTGCGCTCTCTGAAATCTCGTTTTTATCTGTGCCGCTGCTTTCTTCTTTTATATCTGTTTCATTTTCCTGATTGTTATTAAAAGTTTTGAAGCGATATCCAACCCCTCGTTCGGTAAGTATATAGCTAGGCTTACCGGGGTCTGGTTCTATTTTCTCCCGCAGACGGCGGATATGTACGCGCAACCCTTCAACATAAACTTCTTCATCCGAACTCCATACTCTTGACAGTAGTGAGTCAGTAGTTAAAACCTGCCCGGTATTCCGTATGAGCAGGTGTAACAACTTGGATTCGGTGGGGGTAAGTTCTTGTTTGCTACCTCGTATTTCTGCCCAGTGCTGCCCAAAATTGATTTTGAGTTCTTGGTCAACCACTACTTCGGCTGAAGAATTGATGGGTACATCTCCAAAGCGTCGCAAAACACGGCGTACTCTTGCTGCAAGTTCACGGGCGTTGAAGGGCTTGGTAATATAATCTTCGGCGTAAGAGTTAATGCCTTCTACAATAGTGTCTTCAGCAGCAACCCCGGTAAGCATTATTACTGGGATTATGGCATATTGTTGCAACCTACGGCAAACTTCAAAGCCGTGCATATCCGGCAAATTGAGATCGACAATTGCAAGACTAGGCAATTCTTTGGTTATTTTATTCAGGGCTTGCTGTCCCGTAATAGCGGTACTAACATCAAGATTTTCAGCCTCCAGAGCGTTCCGTACCAGCTTTAGAATATCTGGGTCGTCATCCACCACTAATATGATAGGTCTGTTCATGCTAACCCCCTTTACTCCCATTCGATGGTGGCAGGCGGTTTACTCGTAATGTCGTACACTACTCTATTTACGCCCTTTACTTCATTGACTATGCGGTTACTGATACGCGCCAGTAACTCGTGAGGCAAACGCGCCCAGTCCGCTGTCATACCATCGCTACTACTGACAGCGCGTACAGCCAATACATTGTTATAGGTTCGCCCATCCCCCATAACGCCAACGCTTTGCAAGGGGGTGAGAACCGCAAAATATTGCCAGACTGCGCCTTCACCATCTAGCCCTGCATTCATAATTTCTTCGCGTACAATTGCATCCGCCGCTCTTAAAATAATTAGGCGATTTTCATCTACTGCGCCTATTACCCGAACTGCTAAACCGGGTCCGGGGAAGGGTTGCCGCCAAACTATCTCTGGCGATAATCCCAATTCCAGCCCGACTTGGCGCACCTCATCCTTGAAAAGATACCGCAGCGGTTCAATCAGTTTGAATTGCATATCCGGCGGTAATCCACCTACATTATGGTGGGTTTTTATGCGGCTGGCATTTTTGGTTTCCGGCGTGGCGCTTTCGATTACATCGGGATAAAGCGTGCCTTGCACCAGCCAATCAACCGGTCCGATTTTACGAGCTTCTTCTTCAAAGATGCGAATAAATTCGTTGCCGATGATTTTACGCTTTTCTTCGGGGTCTTCTATTCCTGCCAACTTCTCAAGAAAACGAGCGGAAGCATCCACATAATCCAGTTTCAAGCCCATTTTATTACCAAAAGTGCTGAGTACGCTCTCCGGTTCGCCCTGCCTTAATAAGCCGTTGTTTACGAAAATACAGGTAAGACGATCTCCCAACGCTTTGGATATGAGCGTGGCGGCAACCGCCGAATCAACTCCCCCGCTAAGCGCACAAATTGCTTTCCCTTCAGGTCCGACAGTTTCCTGAATACGAGTAATAGCAGTTTGGATGAATGAGTCGGGAGTCCAGTTTCCTGAACAGTTGCAAATCTGAAACAGGAAATGCTGGATAATTTCTGCGCCATGTGCGGTGTGGTTCACTTCAGGATGAAATTGCAGCCCGATTGCAAATGCGCCAGTAGCGGGAAGCTTGCCAAACATTGCCGCAACATGGGTGTTTTCAGTATGGGCAATAACCTCAAAATTAGGTGGGGCTGCCTCAATATGATCTCCGTGACTCATCCAAACGCTAAGAGGACTTGGTAAGCCTGCAAATATTAGGTTGCGCTGCTCGATTTGCACATCAGCCTGTCCATATTCGCGAAGTTCGGCGGGTTGCACATTGCCTCCGAGCGCTCGCGCTAGTAAGCCCATACCATAGCAGATACCTAGCACAGGTACACCATAATCCAGAATATAGCTGGCGAGTTGTGGCGAACCCTCTTCATAAACGCTGGCAGGTCCTCCGCTTAGAATGAACCCACGTGGGTTAAGGGCTTCGATTTGCTCTTTTGGTGCATCGGCAGGCAGAATTTCACAATAGACATGTGCTTCACGTATTCGACGCGCAATAAGTCGGGTAAATTGAGAGCCGAAATCAAAAATGATAATAGACTCATTCGCGGGCGCTGTATAAGACCTGCTGGTTGGTACTGTGCCGGACATCGGGGCTATTCTCCTTTAGTTGACCATTTTGTGATGGCTTGTGCTTTTAGTCAGTTCCCAATTTTCTTAACCTGCGCGGGATTATCTTCCAACAACACATATTGTTCATCGAAGACCCAGTCGTTTACCCCTTCAAGGAAAATTTCAACGCGCGGGTCGAGTGGATCAATCCGCTTTTGAAGGTGTATTTCAACTACCCGGTTATCGTTAAGATGTAGAGCCTCACATAGGGCATCAAGGGCAATTTTCAAACCGCCATCCAAGTCACGACGGTGAGGGGAAGGAAAGAAGAATTGCATAAATACCGATAAATAGGTTTGAGCAAAGGCTGCAAGCATCTCATCGGTGATAACTTCTTCATCTTCCAATTGTTCGACTCGCCGTTCGACCTGCCGTTTCCATTTTCTGGCAGTTTCTGTCAGAGTACGTTTTCCTTCAACCGTTGCATACTGAACATTAATGCTCGGAGGCAGCGGCAAAGTTATTTCGAGAGTCGGTAATTTGTTTCCTCTAATGTTGCCCGACCCTTTACTCTTTTTAATCATGCCATAATTATATTAAAGAAATACTTTTTTGTCACTAATAAATCAACTCAAATTAATAGCGCTTTAAGTTAAGTATTTAATCGGAGCATTTATTCTAAAAATAATAAAAATTAGCGACGGCTTCCTACTACCCCCTCCGTTTTATTGTTTCATCCTTGTTTTTGAACAAGGAACACATTTCTGCTTGCAAACTGGATAGCTTTTTGCTATTATAATGGCAAGTTGTATTGAGATTGCGGTGAGCCTACATCGCATTTATAATCTCTCCCTATGCACTTAAAAATGTCCCATCTGCTGAGGAAGTTACAAAGATTGACCACACTCACGTTCATACTCATTAAGATTCAATTTTGTAATGCCTAGTATTTTTGCAAAGCAACAGGACTAGCTTCCTTTTAGTGCAAATGGCTTATAAGCTTTCTGTTTTCAGTTTGGAAAAATCAATCCTGATTTTGGTTTATTTGCCAAACAATATTGCTTGAGCAAATAGGCTAAGATTTCCCATTTAAATTAGAGCTTTCGCTTGGAACAGTAAAAATGTATCTGAAGCGAAAGCCCTAAAGATAACTGGTTTTTGACACGGATATACCGTTGTAAAACAGGATTCGGCTATTAACCTTTCGGATTAGCGTGACCTTAACCAAATATCATAATTGGTTACCCTATCTCAGGAGGAGAATTAATGATACTTAAGAGGAAATTGCATCTTTTAGTGGTAGGCATTTTCATTGCAGTGCTGGTAGCGGCTTGCGGTGATAACACTGCGACTCCTGT
>NZ_JBAXHI010000035.1:0-38938 GCF_037138995.1 Candidatus Chlorohelix sp.
CTAACTGCTTTGTTTCCCTCTCTTTTCCCTTAGCTTGATGCTTATGGGGCGGTTCGGGAACCGCCCTTCCCATGATTTGCTATTATTTAAAGCAATTCGCCGTTGTTATGATTCAAGAGCATAGTTTTTACCAGCGGAATCGGTGGCGCTCCATATGCCAATAGTTGGTTATGAAATTCGCGCAGATTGAAGGCATCCCCCTTTTCCTTTTTGTAATCCTCGCGCAACTTGAGAATCAGCAATTTACCCAAAGTATAATTTAGGTAGCCGGGGTCAAAAGTGCCGCGCCGCGCTTCGCTGACGGCAGGGGTTTCTTCCATATAGGCGTTATCCATAAAAAAGCGGGTGGCATCTTCCACGCTCATGCCTTGAGTGTGCATCATGATAGAAACCACATAGCGGCAATTCCGCAATAGGGCTTCGGAAAGCTGCGACATCTGATAGCGCGGGTCATCTGCGCCGTAGCCTTCCTCTATCATCATTTGCTCGGTGTAATGCGCCCAACCTTCCACGAAAGAATAACAGTAGTTGGCAGACCATAGCATGCGCCGTAATCTATTGTTCAATAATTTGAAATGCATGTAATGTAAATAATGACCGGGATAGGCTTCATGGATGCTGACATCCTGTAGGGTAAAGTAATCGAAATTGGTTAACCATTCCTCTTTTTGTTGCGCAGTCCAGTGGGTTTCTACTGGGGTGATGTAGTAGTATGCTTGGGTAGCGACTTCCTCAAATGCGCCGGGAGTATCCATAAAAGCGAAAGCCCACCGCATAAAAGGGGGTGTTTCCGCCACTATACAACGGACTTCGCTTGGCACACTTATAATATTGTGCTGGATTAGAAATTGGCGCACTTCTTCCAGTTTGGCGGTGGTATCGGCTATTATGCTTTCAGGGGTGGGATGATGCCGCGCCATTTTTGCCATTGCTTCTTGCACCGTAAGACCGGGCGCGAATTTTTGGCAAGCAACCCTTAGCAATTCCTGAGTATCGCGGAGGTTTTGTTGCCCCACTTCAAACAGTTCCTCCAGAGGAAGTCCGACCATTTCCCCGAAGAAAAGCATTCTACGATAGCGTTCTGCGCCTATGGCAAAGTTAGTATGAGAAAGCGGAAGACGCTTTTCTAGACCATCTATGTAGTTGTTTATTGCTTCAACGGCTTTCCGGCAAGCGGCGGTGTACTGTGCGGTTAACGTGGCGTTGTTCAACTCCACAAACTGCGCGGTTACATCCCCTTCAAGGTAGGTGATAATGCCTTTGAACATTTCTAGCGCGGTTTCCAACGCAGGGCGCGATAATGCCATCTCAAGGTTTTCGAGTCCTTGCGTCAAGGCTTTCGGGAGCTTTTCTAGATGCTGGACGACCATTTCAAGGCGCTGTTCTAGCGGCGCATAATCCCGTTTTATGTACGCGCTGACATCGGTTAAACCCCCGTAATACAATGGGCTGATTTCGTGTTCGCGCATTTCTTCCAGCGAGAATAATTCTTTGTCAATACAGTGTAATAGGAGTTCGTGGTCGAACCTATTTTCCTTATCATCTGGCGAAAGGGGGCTTATTCGCACTCGTTCCCTAAATTCTTTTAATTGCAGGATACGGTTTCGGAAAGCGCTTGCGCTGGTATCGGGCAATTGTCCATCGTATGCATGTAACCCGCAAGCGGTACCCACTATGGGGAATGTCTCTAGCAAATCTTTGATGTAAATATCTATAAGCGTTTCAAGAGTTTCGTTATCAGTTGTGGCAGACACTTTTTGTTTCCTTCCAGAATGTTTTAGCATGAGGGGAATAGTTACGTTTCTAACTGTACTAGCTTGAAGCCTTCGCCAAATTCAATTTGAGGGGTTGTTTAATTATCCTTAAGCCTATTTTTAGCCTTTTTAACAAATTCGCCAAATTTTCTGTCTTTTTCTCTTTTCTCTACATCGGTCATTTTATAAAATTCAGCTTCCTTTTTTAGCTTTATGAAATTAGTGTATTTGTCTTTATCTAGCTTTTCCTCCTCTACTGCTTTCAAAACCATACAACCAAGTTCGTGCATATGTGTACAATCAGAATATCTACATTCTTTGGACAACTGACTTATTTCATCAAACACTCCTTCTATTCCCATATCTGAATCTGCTATCCCCACTTCTCTAGTTCCTGGATTATCAACCACAAGCCCTCCATTTTCTAGAAAATACATTTCTCTAGTAGTTGTTGTGTGTTTGCCTTTACCAGTAACCAAACTCATCTCTCTTGTTTTTATTTCATCTTTTTGAAGCAACCTATTTATAAGAGAAGATTTACCTATCCCGGATGAACCTAAGAAACAATATGTTTCCCCCATTTTAATATAATTCCTTAAATCATCTAATCCCTCTCTCGTAACGGTACTAGTTGCAATGATGTTGACCGAAGCAAACCTATTTTGTATTTTGTTAATTCTATTATCTAATTCGATTTTTGATATTAAGTCGATTTTGTTAAGTATCATAACAGGGGTTATATTTCCTTCGATTGCGAGAACAAAAAATCTTTCAAATCGGTTAAGATTGTAATCTCTATCCATAGACTCAACAATAAAAGCCGTATCTATATTAGCTGCAATTATTTGATTCTCTTGTTTGTTGCTATATTTTCTCTTAAGTATTGTTTTTCTTGGCAAAATCCCCCTAATAATTGCTTTGTTTTCGGGTAATTCCTCAATAATTACCCAATCTCCCACAGCAGGATAATCTTCCCTTTTTATTGCAGTGAACATGTGTTTTCCAGTAACTTTAGCAAGAAATTCCCCTTCTATATTTCTTACTCTATATACTTCTCTATATTCCGCAACTATTCTTGCTACTGGATATTTTGTCAATCCAAGATTCTCTCGATTTGATTCGAAGAATTTATTGTAACCCAAATTTTCAAGAGTAATTTTTGCCTTGTCCATAGATTTTATTATAACAAACAGGATAAGCTTTCGGAAAGCGCCTGCGCTGGTATAGGGCAGTTGCCCATCGTTACGTTTCTAACTGTACTAGCTTGAAGCCTTCGCCAAATTCAAAAGGTTGTTCTTTGGCGGCATTCTGAGCGCGTTTTGTCATGCGCTCTATGAAGGCTGGATTGTCTATGCTGAATTGGCTAGGATGTTTGCCCATCGCCTCGAATTTCAATTCGAGTGTTTGGCTGATGTCGCTTACATAATCGGGGTCATCTGTACCGAATAATAGCAGCCGTTTGGTGCGGTGAACACTTAGCCCTTCTTTGCGTAAATGCTCCGGGTAGCTATGGGGCATCATAGCAGCGGGAAAAGCGGCATCGAGTGTGGCTTGCCCACAAGCGCGATGGTCGGGGTGCATCCGATAGAGGCGGGTTAGCGGGTCCCATGTGAAGATTACTTCGGGTTTGAAGCGGCGTATTTCTCGTACTATCAATCCCCGCAACTCAAGATTATTGACAACTTCTCCATCACTTAGGTGTAGGAAGGTGCAACCCGCTACCCCAAGTAGCTTTGCCGCTTCAAGTTGTTCCTGTTCGCGAATCTGGCGCAACTCCACTAGGTCGGCTTCGAGGTCTTCAGAGCCTTTGTCGCCGCTGGTTAGCATCAGATAGTGGATTTCACAGCCGGCGCGAGTCCATTTTGCGACTGTACCGGCGCAACCAAACTCAGCATCATCCGGGTGCGCCCCCACCACCAACGCCTTATGGGGAATATCTATATTCATATTTGAAATAAATCCTTTCTACAATTCAAAAAGCCGCATTCCAGCGGACTGGTTGCGGCTTTTTTATACTGCCGAGGCAGTTAATGGGCATCGCTGTTGAACTAGCGAACTAGCTCTCCGGCGATGCCCTTACAGTTATCAATCATGGGCATCACCTCCTTATACTTCTAACAAGCTATTTGAGATTTTGGTTAAAGCTTGTCCCAAGCATAATAGCATTCTGAAGATATAAAGTCAATAGGTAAGCAAGCAAAAAAAGAGAGAAAATGCGTTTGGAAATAGATACCAACTTTGATGCGCTTACTTTGAGCTTGTCCCTCTTGATACCCTAGTGGGTCACGCCGCAATTGAGTTGCCATTGCTCTAAGCTCAAAATGCTTGATTTGATAGGCAATTTATTTGCAACTTGACCCACTAGTATAGCGTTCTGAAAATTAACCAATGGTTAGATGGGCTATTTGAGTTTGCCAAATCATTGTTTTATTAACAAAAGCCAGTACTAGTTGCGTTTGCTTTAGCTTTCATGAGAAGTTTGAACTAAACGCATAATCCATGATAATTGGGACTTGCACTCGAAAGGAACATTGCTTCAAAGTATTTTATAACTTTGTTTTAAATGAAGCGCTTGGAAGGTTTCGAAATGCTTCTTGAACTGTCAAATATGATTTTGTAAATAAGGACGGATAGATATCATGTGTAGGCACTGGTAAGGTTAATCGTCCAATATCATTGCGACATCCCATAAAAATAAGCCTATAACGCATTTGGGGAGCGCCAAAATTTGCAGCTAATAACTGACCCACATTGAGGTTGTAACCCAATAGATTGATTTCCTCTATCAGTTGCTTATATAGAATACCCTTGCCTACGCCCTTCAAATTTGACACATTTTCCAAAATAAAAAAGTTAGGTCTCAATATCTGAACGAATTTAAGAAACTCAAATATAAGGTTTCCTCTAACATCGTCACGTGCTTTTTGCCTGCCTGCCTGACTAAAAGCTTGGCAAGGGGGTCCTCCATATATCAAATCAGGCGTTTTGCTTTCACCTGAATATTCTTTCCAAAAATCGTAGGGATTTTCAATTTTTGTAATATCTTGTTCTATTACTCTAGCATTAGATCCATAATAATTTTGGAGGGTTTCGCAGGCATCGTGCCAAAAATCAGTAGATATTTTGGTAATTATGTTTTGTGATTGGTAACTTGCTTGCTCACAACCAATATCCATACCACCAGCGCCACTGAATAAACTTAAGGCTGTAAGATTTTGACTAATACCAAATTGTTCATTTACAGACTGTAATAGGGACTCAAAAACTGCTTTCGCCAAAGGCACAGGAACTGCGTTTCCTACCTGTAACTGCGTACTAGTAAGACTACCTTGAAAGGCGACTTCATCAGGAAACCCCTGTAAGCGTGCGGCTTCTCTTACTGTGATAAAGCGATTTTCATAGGGATGTACGAATTTATTAAAAATATACCCTGTAACAGTAGGAGAGGGTTTGTCAGGGTAGAGCCTTATCATTCGTAAGTTAGGACCGCCTTTGCGATTGGGGTCTTCCTTAACGTAAAACCTGAAACTTTCATGCCAAAGCTCCTCTGGCAAGTCTTGCATTTTTTGCCCGATTTTTAATAAGTCTATTCTGCGTTGTACAAGTTCCCCTGCCTTACGAGCAATATGGTTCGAAACTTTAGTAGCCTCCATTTCTCGATTTACAAATTTGTAATCAAAATTGGAAATTTTTGCTAATCCATTCATCTCTAATATGACTCTCTGTAAATGAGATTATTCCGTCAAATAAATTGTAAATAGCAGCATCTGGAGGCAAATCTTCGGCTTTTTTTACTTTCTTGTCCTTAGACAACGTCCATACAACATCATCGAGGGCGGTCAAATATTCAGGATAATGTCGTACAGCGTGGATGTTAGAAATTAAAGCAGTCCTCACTTCAAATTGACTCGGTCTAGGTTTACTTTCAGCCCCAATCTTTAGAACTTGATAAATTCCTTTTTTAATATCATCAGTTCTATCCATACCTACACTAGTTTTACCATCAGAAACAGACTCATATCCAGAATTTCTACCCCCTCGCATTTTCCAACCAGAAGGTATAGGGGTAGGATGACCACAAGCATTTGTCAGCCAATAGAAATTTGATTTATCCTCATTGCGTGTTTCATAGCTTTTATAAGCTACTAACCAAAACTTTATATAATCTTCGAAAAATGACTGGGTAGTCGATACTATATCTGTTATTCGTTTATAAGCCCAAGTAAGGCTATCTTGAGTTCCTCGAACACCTAAACTAAATAACTTAATTGCAGTTTTATCCTCCTCTACTATAGGTAAAGAAAGAAATAACTCAGCTGTATGAAGCACTGGAACGGTTGAAGGCTTGTGTTCAGAAACAAAGACTAAATTCCCATCGATAGACTCTTGCAAAGCCTCACTCACAGTAGCTAATGCAAGTGTAGTAAGTGGAGCCGCTTTAACTTCAGCTAATAAAACAATATTATTCTGTCTATCATAGATAATCATATCGACTGGTTCAATTCCTCGGTAAATTATTAAAGTCCGGCTTGACCTCTTGAAAAGCTGATATAAAAAAATGGCTAACAACCTAGAAGTAGATTGTCCAATTTGACCGGATTCTGGTTTATTAGCCGATTCAAATCGAAACTTACCAGTTACAACACAACGGGGGCATACGTTGGTAAAAGGGAAAAATAAGTGCGGTTCCCCTTCTGGACAGTAAAACCAGCCAGTATTTGTCACGCTTTTGTAGTATTCTGCTGCTACAAATAAATCAAATGCAGCTGCCAAAGCAATTCCAAAGTCTATTCCTACTATCTTATGTGTTTGAAAAGCCTTTTCTATAAGAATTTTAGCCAAATCTTCCTCATGAGAGGCTACTGTTATTTGAGTAGCTTTATCAATAGCATTTTTAACCCAATCACTATCAGGCTCTCCAATTTCCTTTGTGATTTCTTGTTTATAGGTTTTTGATTTGTTGCCCAAAAAATAACTCCTTAACTGTTGGAAAAATTCTGGCGTTTATGCAAAGGCAAGATAAAATTACTTACTCAATTCTAACAGTATGTCCCTTTAAATGCTACTTCCTGAGCTAATTACTCAGGATTTATACATTTAAAAATTGATGCTTCCTATGTCGCATTTACTTTGACCCATCATGTATTCGTACTTGACCTAATTGCTGTTCCACTTTTTGAAAAGTTTGAACCAAACGCAACAGCCCTGCAAGCAAAAAAAAGAGAGTACATTATCATATATGTACCCTCGCGTTTATATGTGGGTTAAACGGATTCGCCCACTTTTTCCTCGATTTCGTCTTTCATAGCTTCTTCTGCTGCTTTGGATTTGTGCAAGGTGTTAGGAAGTACCAAATCGGTGAACAGGATACCGCTCAGATGGTCAATTTCATGTTGGAAAACTACCGCATTGAAGCCGCTGGCTTTGTATTTTACGGGTTTACCGAATATATCTTGACCTTTAACGACGATGTGCTTGAAGCGTTTAACCTCACCATACCAGCCCGGCACGCTCAGGCAGCCTTCTTCGCCCAACTGCTCGCCCTCGCATTTTACAATCTCAGGGTTGACAACAACCGCTTTGAAGGCGGAACTTCCATCGTACTCCATATCTTCTGGAATATCCAACACAATGAGTTTAATCAATTCGCCAACCTGTGGCGCACTGATACCAACCCCATTAGATTGCTGCATGGTCTTTATCAAATTTGTGGCTAACTGTCGTAGGTCTTTATCAAACTTGACGACTCTCTGGGATTTAAGCCGTAGGCGCGGGTTATCATCTGTTAGAATTTTCAATAATGCCATAAAATCACTCCGACTTTTATAAATAAAGGGGCGTTGACTTCCCTTTTATAAATTTGAATAGTATCCTCTACTTAAATTATATTACAGCATATTTTGTGGGTCAACGTCT
Organism: Candidatus Chlorohelix sp.; assembly: GCF_037138995.1. NCBI lineage: Bacteria > Bacillati > Chloroflexota > Chloroflexia > Candidatus Chloroheliales > Candidatus Chloroheliaceae > Candidatus Chlorohelix > Candidatus Chlorohelix sp. Next base: position 7,671 of record NZ_JBAXHI010000035.1, read on the forward strand.
AAAGTCCAGCCGTGAACAAGCTGTGGGCGCAAGCGCCTTATAACTTGCCGGATAGATAGTTCAGCCTCGTTTGGTGGAAGGCTTTCGGCTCGGATGATGCGTAGAACAAATTGGTAGCGATACAACCCCTTGTACTTTCGCTGAAACGCGGGAGCGGGACCCACCATGCTCCAACTTTCGGGGGGAATATCCAGTTCGTTAAACTGAAATTTCAAGTCGGCGGCTACTCGCTCAATTTCAAGCTTAGCGCGTTCCTCTTTAGGGTAGGCATATACAAACTTGATGAGCTTGCAAAAGGGCGGATATAATCTTTGCGCCCGGAACTCAAGGTCTTGGCGGTAGAAAGAGATATAATCGTGACGGCTGGCAGCTTGTATTGCGTATTGGTCTGGGGTATAGGTTTGGAGAATAGCGCGGGCAACCCCTCTTGAATTGGTTCGGCGACCTGCTCTGCCCGCTACCTGCGTTAGAATTTGAAAAGTGCGCTCGGTTGCTCTGAAATCGGGCAAGTATAAGCCGGTATCGGAAGTTACCACACCTACCAGCGAAACAAGCGGCAAGTCTAGCCCTTTGGCTATCATTTGGGTGCCGACCAGAATATCCGCTTGATGCTTTGCCATTTTATCGTAAAGGGTTTGGTAACTATCCCTCCCGCCTTCCCCGATGGTATCCTGATCCCAGCGCAAAACCCGCGCTTGGGGAAAGAGTTTTAGAACTTCTTCTTCCACCCGCTTTGTGCCTGTTCCGAAATATCGAATACGCAAGCTATTACAGTTGGCGCAGCGTACCGGATGGGGCGCGTGTCGCCCACAGCGATGACAGATTAATATTTCGAGGTCGGCATGCCATACCAACGGTGTTTCGCAATCCGGGCATTGCTCGTTATAACCGCAATCTCGGCACATTACAACGGTAGCAGTGCCGCGCCGGTTCAAAAAAAGGATTGCTTGATGCTCTCGCTCTAGCGTTTGTTTGAGTTGCTGGCGCAAGACTCGGCTGAATATGCTGGTATTGCCCGATTTTAACTCTTGGCGTAAATCTACAATTTGGATAGGCGGTAGCGGAAGTGTACCCACCGTTTTATCAAGGGAGGTTTCGGTAGCGGCATGCGGCGCAGCCACCCGTTCGGGCAATTCTAGCAGCTTAAATTCGCCCATTTGCGTTCGGAAATAGCTCTCTATAGATGGGGTTGCGCTACCAAGAATAACCTTTGCTCCGGTTAACCGTCCAATTTCACACGCTACTTCCCGCGCATTGTACAACGGCATGCCAAGCCGACCCTCTGAATCGTCCTGTTTGTAGCTACCTTCATGCTCCTCGTCTATAATTATCAAGCCGGGATTGACGAGTGGGGCAAAAACCGCACTACGCGCCCCTATGACAATTTGCGCTTCGCCCTCGCGGGTGCGCCTCCACTCATCGTAAGCCTCACCGGGGTAGAGCTTGCTATGCCTAACCGCTACTTTACCGGGAAAGCGAGCAGCAAAGCGATCCACTGTTTGGGCGGTGAGGGCGATTTCAGGAACTAGTACGATTGCTTGTTTGCCCTCCCGCAAGGTTCGCGCGATAGCCCGTAGGTAGAGTTCGGTTTTACCGCTGCCCGTTACCCCATGTAGCAGATAAGTTTTATAACCGGGAGTTTGGAGACCATCTAGCAATTCGCGCCATACTTGCGCTTGACGGTAGGTGAGAATAGGGGGTTCTTCGGCGCGTTCTCGCTGTGGGCGATTCGCCAGCGGGTCACGTCTGACTTCTCGTTCCTCTACTTCCAGCAAACCTTTCTCTGCCATAGCACGCAAAAAAGCCAGCTGTACTCCGGTTGCTTCGCAGATTTCGTCTGCGGGTAGCAGGTAGTCCAGTTCTGCGGAAGCGTTAATATACTCTAGTACGGTTTTTTGCTTTTTAGCTCGCGCCAATTTTTTTAGCAAGCTCTCGTCTTCTAGCGAAATCAGCGGAGATAGACGCGCAAACAGTTTTATTTGGGGTTTGATGCCGGGGCGCGGTAGGAAGAAGCCGCGCTTTACCAAATTTGACTCTTCTAAGCTCTTAACCGCTTTTTCAAAGCCGGATTTTGCTCGTTTTACGCTATATTGCTTCTGTGCCTCGCTCAAAAGCGGCTCGCTTTTTGTTTCTTCATTCTCGGCGGTAGGCTCGCCCATCATTTGGCGCAATAGCTCTATTAGAAAATACTCGTTTTTGCTTAACCCGGCAGGCAATAACCCCTCTCGCGCTTCGTCTGCCAATAGCAAAGTTGGTTTAGCGTATCTGGTAAAACCCGTAGGAAGCATTAAAATAGCGCACTCGTAAAGTCCAGCGCAGTAATATTCAGAAAGCCAATGCGCCAATTTTAGCTGGTAAGTTGCCAATAAAGGGCGTTTATCTACGATTTGTAATAGATTGCGGGTAGGAAAATCCGGTTGCTCATTAACCAGATTCAGCACGATACCTTGCGCCTGACGATTGCGAAGCGGCACCCATACCAGTTGTCCCGGCTGAATGATTTCTTCAAGCTGTTTCGGCACGCTATAAGTTAGCCCGCTAAGGAGAGTACCTTGCGATTCCACCGCTATCTCGGCATACAGGCGAGCTTTTTGCGGTTCTTCCGAATCGGCGAGCGGTAACGGTAAGTTAGCTTCGGTCAATCTTTCAACCTGCAATGTCAATGGTTGTAGTCTAGCTTTCGAGAGAGTATTATAACATTCTGTCCCTTTATTTGGAAAACTTGTTCTTAATAGGAGGCAGGGCGTATCCCCTACGGGTTAATTTTCTTGGCGGTTTTGTGGGAGGTTGCTCTTGCCCTCTAAGCGCAATATTTTGCTGGTGATTCGGTTGTGATTAAGTGAACCGCCAGCCATTGCAAATATAACGCCGTTATAATATTCACTTTTATATTCTGCGGTCTCCTCTAACGCCAAGTATTCTTCTGGGCTGAAGAAGTGTTTAGATAAGGTGCCAGTCATTTTCATCCCTTTTTTTCTTTTTGCGGTATAATTATAGCATCAAAAATACCGCCAACCCAACGTTCACGGCTTAAATACAGGGCGTTTCATTATTTAACAATTTGAGCTTGCTCTCATCTCTGGGATTTTACAGGTCGCCAATTGTAAAATATTAGTAAACCATCAAGGGGGAATTGCTCTAATATGGGTTGAAGAAATTTGTCGGTGGCATGGCATTGATGGCGCTTTCTATAATGGAGTAATGGAGATTTTATGAAAAGAACGACACAAGCAAACCCTGCTTTTTTTTATGTGCTGCTAACGTTACTGCTATTAACGTTCTTTCTGGAGGCTTGCGGGGATAATACTGCCACCCTTGCCCCCACAACTACCGCTCTTTCAACCACTACAGCCGTAGCCACAACTGCGGCGGTTGCAACAACTACCGTGCTTCCAAGCGCTACAGCCGTAGCCACAACTGCGGCGGTTGCAACAACTACCGTGCTTCCAAGCGCTACAGTCGCACCGACTACGAGCGGTGCAGTAGCTACCACACAAGCGACTAACAACCAACTCGCCCTGAAACTTCGCTACTCTACGCCGCATGCCCTTCCCGGTATTTCTGTCGAATCAATAGCGTTTAGCCCGGACGGGAAAACCCTCGCTTCCGGTAGTGGTGATAAAGCTATCCAGCTATGGGATGCCAATTCCGGCAACTTGCTCAACACTTTTACTGGGCATTCGGACTCTGTCGAATCGGTAGCTTTCAGCCCGGACGGGAAAACCCTTGCTTCCGGTAGTGGCGATAAAACCGTCAGGCTATGGGATGCCAATTCTGGCAAATTGCTCAACACTCTTACGGGTCATTCGGGCGATGTCGAATCGGTAGCTTTCAGCCCGGACGGAAAGAGCCTTGCCAGTTGTAGCATGGATAAAAGCGTTAGGTTGTGGGATGTCGCTTCTGGCAAGGAACTTCGCGCCTTCACGGGTTATTCTAACTATGTCGAATCGGTAGCGTTTAGCCCGGACGGAAAGAGCCTTGCCAGCGGGAGTTATGAAGAAATCAAGCTGTGGGATGCCAATTCCGGCAACTTGCTCAACACTCTCACTGGTCATTCTGGCTATGTCAGGTCGGTAACGTTTAGCCCGGACGGAAAGAGCCTTGCCAGCAGTGGCGATAATACCATCAAGCTGTGGGATGCGACATCGGGCAAATTGCTCAACAGCCTTACGGGTCATTCGGGCGAGGTCTTTTCGGTAGCATTTAGCCCTGATGGGAAGAATATTGTTAGCGGTAGTCTCTCGGATAGCAGTGTAAATCTATGGAATGTGGCTTCTGGCAAGGAACTTTACAGCACTATTATTGCCCAAACTGCCCAAACCGCTGGGTTTATCGTTTCCACTCTTTCGCCCGATGGCAAGCTACTTGCTACAGGTCATTGGGATGGTTCTATCAAAGTATGGGAAATCGTGGGGCTTTAATGCGGAAAGGTTCTATGCGTGGCTTTAGAAAGGCTAAGCTCGGATTTATGGCTGCTACGCAATTCTACCAGTTTGCAATTGCTGGACTTACACGGGGATACTTCGCTAATACCGATTTATAAGGTTTAGGGGGAAATTGGTAAGGGCGACTACGGGTTAATTCTCTTGGTGGTTTGTGGGAGGTTGCTCTTGCCCTCGATGATGCGCGTTTGTTTGCGAGCGCTCTGAAAATCTTAATAATCATTTAATGTGGAAGTTTGAAAAAACCCTTAAAAACGGGTAATTTGTTAGAATCCTGTTAGAATCGATTGTTATAATGATTGTGGCAGCGAATTAAACGTCTGCTATGGTTAGTTTGCCTTACACACGCGCCGGTATCGTACCGTACAAGCGACAAAAGTTTTTGGCAACAAAGAAGCATGAAAGAATAAGGATTGTGGAATGATTTTTCCAGAAAATGCAGTAATGACGAAGACAAGAAACAACCCTGCGCGACTGCTGGCAGCTTTGACGGCTATCTCCCCGCCCCATTTTTGTCCTTGCAACAACCTTAAACGATGATTGTGCTATACTAAATTCATTGTTTAATAGGGACTTAGGTAGTTATGCAGACTAATGAGTTTAGGCTTATAAACCTTGACCAGAATACTGAGCCTTTAGAGGTGGATGGGTTAATCGAGCAATTTGTGGCTCTGATGACCCGCATGTACGATTATCATGCGTTGCTCCACTCAGATTGGCAGACTGATGAAGGTTGGCAGCAAGGGAGTATGCAATGGCTTAAGCGTTCGCTTGCTTCTGAGGAGTGGTTGAGGATTTTACTTTTCCCGCTTGATGGGAATACCGCTTGTGGGTATATACTTGCTAGTTTCCACTACGAAGCCCCCCTGTTTATTCAAAATCGTTTTGGGTATATAGCCGATTTGTGGATTGATGAAAATTTTAGAGGTCGCGGCGGCGCAGAACTTTTGCTAGACGCTGCCTTCGCTTGGTTTCGACATGCAAACGTTAGTCGCCTCCAACTTGAGGTTGATTTGCGAAACCAGCTTGGTACGTTTTTCTGGCATAAGAAAGGGTTTGAGGATTTTCAAATGGTGATGCGCCGTGACCTTGTATAAATATTGCAGTAACACGGGACAGGAGTGATAAATGCCCAAGAAACTCAGGGTAACAAAATATGATGATACGGTAGAGGTGTTGTTACGCCGCGCCCTTGAACTGGATGTCTATGCTATAGGACGCATAATGGATACTCAGGGGCGTAGCATGACCATTAACAATGGAAGGTTGGAAGGAATCAGTACCGGTAGCGGTATGGGCGTAGGCGTAAGCGTTTTTACCCGCGAAGGCTATACCGGCTTTGCTTCCAGCGATAGGGTTACGCCAGAATCTGCCCACAAAATCGTGGAAACTGCCGCGAAACTGGCGTTCAGTAGTAGAGGTTTTGGCGCTGAACCGAACCGCGCCGTTTTTGAGATTGCTTCAAATGGTATTCAGACAGTCGCTACCGATTATAAAACCCTCACTGAAACTTCTTACGAAGAACAGGTGCAACGCCTGAAAGAATGTAATGAACAAATCCGGGAGTATGGCACAAATCTTGCGGTGCGAAGCTCACACTGGGTAAACGATACACATTGGCGCATTGTACGCAGCGATGGAACCGACATCAGTTTCGACCTTCCACACGCAGCGGTAGGCGCAAATATTACTTTGACTGGGGCAAGCGGCACTGCCGTAAGTACCTATGCGGCGGTGAGCGGACCCGATGTCTCAGTGTTGCTGGACAACGCTTATAGTGAAAAGCTGGATTTACGCGCCCGTAAAATGGCTGATTTGGCGCAAAAATTGGTGGATGCGCCGCGTGTTCGGGGCGGCAATTATAAGTTGGTGATAGATTACGCGCTGGCAAAAGGGTTGGCGCATGAGGCTTTCGGGCATGCCAGCGAAACTGACGGCATGGAAACCAGCATTTTGGGCAAGGATGGCAAAATGCGGCTGGGCGAACAATTGGCGGCTACCGGCGTGACTATTACTGATGGTTCGGAGCTAGGCGATTACGCTTATCAGCCGATTAGCGCAAATGGCATGCCACGCCAGACCGTTGAAATTCTGAAGGATGGGGTTTTGCGGGCAGGGTTGGCGGATTTGTTTTCAGCCGCTAAAGCGGGCGTGCCGATTACCGGGGCAGAACGCATCGAAAGCTATCGCAATTTGCCGATTCCGCGTATGAGCAATATCCGTATTAGTGTGGCTAATCCTATCCCCTTAGCTACCCGTTTTGAATTGGTGACTCCCCTTGAACTGCGCGAGGCGCTGCTCTCCAACGGCTTGATGCAAGCGGATGAGCAGGTGTTGTACCTTTCCGGTTATAAGGGTGGGCAGGTAAACCCCAAAGATGGCGATTTTGTGTTTAACTGCGCCAGCATTTATGCGTTGCATGAGTTGGAAAATGGCAATCCTAAGCTCTACCAGCCCGCAATTTTCAGCGGGAAAGTGCTGTCCGCGCTTCATTCGATTCTTGCCGGAATTGGACCAGTTTTGTTGGACGCGCAAGGGCATTGCGGCAAAGCAGGACAATCTGTTCCTAGTAGCGGAGGAGCAAACAGCTTTATTGTAATTGACCGCAACGAGAATGTAACCATAGGGGGAGATTAGTGTATGTTGCCTGAAAATTTACCCGTCAATATACCCTACAGCGATTATGCCGACCAGTTGGTGGAATTGTTGCGGAAAGCCGAAATGGGCGCATATGCCAATGTTCCCAAAATTAAGGGATGGCGGTTTGATGCCAGCGAAGGGCGCAGCGTTACCCTGAGCATAGTGGATAATAAATTGGGCGGGGTGTATGGACCTGCTACCGCCCGTGATAGTTTGGGGGGTGGGCTATATCTTATCTGGGAAGATGAGATGCGTTCTCTTGCTTCTATAGACCGAAGCGCTATCCCGGAGTTTGGGGAGCGGTTGGCGGAGTGGCGTGCCAGCGCATATAGCGATGAACGTGCGCCTGACATTCTTGAACCGCAACCAACCCCCGATATAGCGATGTTTGACCCTGCTATTATGAATATTGTTGATGGCGATATTACCGAGCTATTTAGCGCCCTCAAGCAGGGCGAAACCGAGTTGCGCGGTAGCGGGGTGGAGTTTTTGGATGCGGGAGCAAGCGCCAGCCTGAGCATGCGTTATTTGCGTAATTCAAAAGGTATTGACCTGACCTATCCTAGCACGATGTATAGTTACTCTTTTTATGCCGATAGCCTTTACGGTAACGGCTACGGCAAGCGCAAAATCCCGCCTGTGGGCGAGCTTGAACGGATAATCGAAGATGTGAAGGTAACTACTAAGCATTTGAAGCGAGAAGCCGAATTTAAGCCCAATCCTGACGGTTGTCGGATTATTCTCTCTCCGGGTGTGGGCGCAACCTTTATGGGGAGCTATATTGCGGGCAATTTGGCGGGTAGTGCGGTATCTAACCGCCAAGCTGCCTATAAGCTGGAAGATTTCAAGGAACAAAAGCAGGTTTTGCGTGAGGATATTTCTCTATTTATTGATGGGTTGCGCCCCTTTGAACCTACTGCCAGTCGCGCTACGGGCGAGGGTATTGCGGGTGGGCAATCTTATCTGATTCAGCACGGCAAGCTGTTTGCGCCTTCTCTCGACCTTAAGTACGCTGGTATCACCGGCTTTGCGCCGACTCCCGGCGGGGGCTTGTATGTATTGGTGGATGACGAGAAGAAAGCCTTTAAGCAGATGGTAAAAGAGATGGAGTATGGTTTGTTGGTGTACAGTGTATTGGGTATGCACACTCAGGATACTACCAACGGGCGTTTTTCGCTTTCTGCGCCTCGCTCGTTGGTGGTTGAAAACGGCGAAATCAAGGGTAACGTGAAAGCGACCATCAGCGGCAATTTCTTCGAGTCGATTATTGCGGATGATACCGCGTTTTCGTGGGAGCCATTTGAAGATAGCCCGGCTATTGAGTTGACCTGTTCGGTGCTGGTAGAATAGGCGGGAAATGAAAAACTCTTCTTGCTTCTGATAATGGCTTAACCTGTACCGGCGGGTGCAGAGTTCCAATATCGGCAAGAAGAGCCTTTCTCAAACCATGCCTTTATATAGCTGACACGTATCGAAACGAAATATCAAATAATTCGACACTTCGTTTCTTTCCATAAAACAGGGGCAATTGCGCCCGCTTAATTATCCGCTACCAGTAATTCCATAATACGTTGGAGCATTTCCGGTTCGGAAACCTTGCCCTCGCCTGAACCTACGCAGAAGGCATATACGCCTTCTCCGGTAAGGCGGTCAACCCGCACTTTATACTGTCCGCTCTGGGGGACAGGCGCATAATGACTTTGCAACAGCATGTAATCTGCGCCCATAATATTAAATGGGTGGGCGAATGCGGACGGAATAAGCCCTTCAGGCGGGATACCGGGTCCGGTAAGGGTCATACTGACTCGGAAATCGCGTTTGTTATAAGATGAAGCAGTTACGAAAAGCATTAGGCGCGGCACAAAACCTGCTTCTGCCTCGAAGCTGTAATAATCAACTTCTCTGCCCGTTTCTAATCTTGCGTAAACAGCGTGGGAATATTCAAGCTCGTCCACATTGTAAGCTGTATCGGGATTAGGCGTACCCTTTTCGTTGATTAAGCCGATATGCAGGCGTAAAGAACGAAGCAGCGCTGATATACAAAGCAGCAATAATATATGCAAACGCCACATATTTCCTCTCTCCCTTCTTAACAACCGTTTCGGTTCATTACTTAGCATATTGTACTCCGCTTGATTCGTAAGTAGTTGTAGCTACCTTTAACCCCAATTATCGGATTGCTGCCGGCGATTTGTTAGGGAGGGAGGGGTTTTCTTTCCATTCTTGCGTCCAGCCCACTTCAATTTGATAGGCTTCAATTTCCGCTTGCCGGCGAGCCTCATCCCAATCTAATAACGCTGCCATTTCGTGGCTGACAGCTTCGATTGCTTGTTGACCCTGATTCTTCGAGAAATATAGCCCACAGCGGCGCATCATAAAATCGCGTAGGGTTAGGCATTGCTCGCGTTCTACTGCGTGTTTAACTTGCGCCCGCGCATCTGGGTACGCGCTATGTAAGGGTTTTGCAAGAGCCGGATTTGCCCGGACTATCTCGAATATTTCGGTGATACGGCTACCGTAGAGGGTTGAAAGGTATTTAATCTGTGCCACGCTCAAGCCGATGGTTGTGCCTTCTTCTGCCATTGTCAGGATGAACTGCTCGAAAGAACCCTCGAATTGTGCGCCGGGAAGTTTCTCAGTTGCGGTTTGACCCGCGCAGCGCAACCCCAATTTTTCCAGAGCGGCATCGGTAGCTTCTTCAGCGATTCCCCGATAGGCGGTTAATTTGCCGCCCACCACCGAGAGATAATTTTTCAAGCCCTGTTTCTTCTCGAAATCCACTATGGCATGCTTGCGCGAAACCGCCGATTCGCTCATACCTTGACTGGTTTCTTTCATTACTAGCGAACGCACCCCGGCGTTGGTATAAAAAATCTTATCCCAATCGGCATTGGGGAAAACCTGCTTGACACTTGCCGCCAGATATTCCACATCTTCGCGGTCTGCTCGCACGCTTTCAAGCTCATCCGTGAAATCGGTATCGGTAGTGCCGACCCAAGCATAGCCCAACCATGGGATTACAAAGAACAGGCGGTTATCGCTTTCGGCGAAAAGAACCATTGCGTTGGTGGTTACGTTGGTTGCGGTGAAGTGGATGCCTTTGGTTTTGCGTACCCGGTGCGATGGCGTTCCTATCATCGTTTCATCTACCGGGTCGAGCCATGGACCCGTCACATTGATTACTAAACGCGCCTTGACTTCGCGTTCTATACCTGTAAGCTCATCGCGTATTAACACTCCGGTTATGCTGTCCCCTTCTTTAACGGCTTTTAGCGCCTTTACATGGTTGAAGCACAACGCGCCTTTGCTTTCCGCGCTGACGATATTTTCTATAACAAGCCGTTCGGTGTAAGGCGCTTGAGCATCATAGTAGATGAATGAACCCTGTAAGCCTTTTTCCTTCAAATTAGGTTCCATTTCGAGGGTTTGCTGCTTGCTGTAAAAGCGATGATTGCGAAGGGATTTATCGTAGCTTAGCACATCGTAAAGCGCCATGCCTACCCGCATTTTCAGGCGGTAGAATAGGCTCTTGTTATACATTGGTACCATAAAGGGCAAGGGCTTTACAAGGTGGGGGGCGTTTCGCAAGAGCATTTCCCGTTCTTTAAGGTCTTGCCGCACCAGCCCGAAATCGAACATTTCAAGGTAGCGCAAACCGCCATGAATGAGGCGGGTGGAACGGCTGCTAGTTCCACAGGCGTAATCCTCTTTCTCGAATAGCGCGACCCGCAAACCTCTACTTGCCGCATCGCTGGCAATTCCGCTGCCGATTACGCCGCCCCCAATAACGACTAAATCGAGACGCTGCCCGTCCAGCTTATTTAAGCGATTGCTGGCTTCCATAATATAGTGCCTCTTTTCATGCAAATAAAAAAGGCTCTACCCCATCAGGCGAACACTCCAAAACAAAGAAGCGCCGAGCCATCAAGAGAGAACCTTTCTCCATTTCTCCGAATTCTCAATTAATTTCCATACTTATTAATTTTAGCTCTAAACGTGAACTTCGTCAATGATTTTAAATTATTTGACCTAATGCGGTTGCAAGGTCGGTATTCCAATGTTAATAAGCCAAGAAGATTAACCCGTAGCCCTTCTTTATATTGCTCCCGAACTCCCATAAAAATGATGAATAAGAACAATAATGATTGCCTATAGATTAGACAATTTTTCACGCTACAAGTTTTGTGATAACATACTGTAAATCTAAAGCTGTAGTTGGATTGATTATAGAAAGTCGCTTTTTTGTATGCAACCCGTGGGGTAACGGGCTAGAGTTTGTAGCTATTCTTTTATACCTGCTTTTCAATACACCTCACAATTTTAGGAGGAAGTTCGATGTCGAACAAACTAATCGGGTTGGCGGAAGCTGCTGCTATGGTGCCGGATGGGGCAACCATATCTTTTGGCGGTTTCACTACGCAACGCCATCCTATGGCTTTTATTCATGAGCTTATCCGGCTCAGGCGACGCAATCTATATCTTTTTGGGCATTCTCCCGGCGGCGATTGGGATATTCTTATCGGCGCGGGTTGCGTAAAGCGGGTGGAATTGGCGTATGAAGCCGATGAAGCTTTTAATACTATCGGTTCACGCTGGAGGCTGGCAGTAGAGCGGGGGCAAATAGAGTGGGAAGATTACAGCAACTTTGCGATGGTTTCGCGCTTTACGGCGGGAGCGATGGGTATTCCGTTTATGCCCATTCGCAGTTTGCTCGGTAGCGATGTGCTGACAAAGGAAGTTTTAACGCCAGAACAACGCCTTGCCGACCCTCGCACCGCTTCCAAAAAGCTGGAAGTAATGAATTCTCCCTTTGCTCCGGGCGAAAAAGTGGCGCTGGTTCCGGCGATTCACACCGAGTTTGCGGTTATCCATGTGCAGAAAGCTTCTATTAATGGTGTGGTACGGATTGAGGGGCAAACCTTCGCGGATGTGCAGCAGGCTTTATGCGCCGATACCGTGATTGTTACGGCGGAGGAAATTGTGGATGAGGATCAATTGCGCCAAGAGCCAGAGCGCAACCTGCTTCCTTATTTCGCGGTTAAGCATGTTTGCCATGTTCCTTATGGGTCACACCCTTATGCCGTTTTCAAGTATTACGATTATGACCCGCGCCAGCTAAAAGTTTATCATGATGGTTCGGAGGATGACGCAACTTTCCAACAATATCTTGATAAATATGTGTATGGTGTGAAAAACCACGCCGAGTATTTGCAAGCTATCGGCGGGGAAGAACGGCTCAGTGGCTTGAAGGCTGACCCTGTTTACGGTTACAGCCCTAACCTGAAACGGAGGAGACTGGACTAATGGCAGAATATAGCTACACTCTGACCGAATTGATGGCGGTTACTGCCGCTCGTCAGATTAAAAATGGTGAGGTTGTTTTTGCGGGTACGGGCTTGCCGATGCTTGGCGCGATGTTGGCGCAGCGCACTCACGCGCCCGATTGCTGCATCATTTTTGAAGCCGGTACGATGGCGAGTCGTTTGGCGCATTTGCCCATGTCGGTAGGCGACCCCCGCGTAATGCGCGGCGCGGCGACTGCGGCGGGTTTGAGCGAAGTGTTCACTTACGTGTTGCAAGCCGGGCGCGTGGATGTGGGCTTCCTCAGCGGGGCGCAGATTGACCGCTACGGCAATATCAATAGTACCTCGATTGGCGCAGACCATCGCCGTCCCAAAGTGCGCTTCCCCGGTAGCGGCGGTTCCGTTGATATTGCATGCCTCGCGCACCGCACCGCTATTATTGCTCTGCACGAAAAACGCCGCTTCCCCGAAAAGGTTGACTATCTAACTAGTCCGGGTTGGTTAAGCGGAGGCTCTAGTCGTCAGGAAGCGGGCTTGACCAGAGGCGGTCCCCATGTGGTGGTAACTACCAAAGCGGTTATGAAGTTTAAGCCAGTGAGCCACGAAATGTACCTAGAGAGCTATCATCCCGGTTTAACTGCTCAGCAGGTATCGGATGATACGGGCTTTCATCTGGATACGCAAGACGCAGTAGAAACTCCGATTCCTTCTCAGGAGGAGTTGCGGATTTTGCGGGATGTGGTTGACCCAGACCGCATTTTCTTGAAGTAAAACGCTGAAAAGCCCCTACGCCATATTATAGCAAGGGGCTTTTTTGATTCAGACAAAGGGTTTCGGATTTCAGGATTCAATATCCCGATAGTGGAAGCGCATTATACCTGTAGCTACAAACAAGGCGCACAATCCCAGCAAGATGTATTGTATCGTCCAATCCAGCCCGTTGATGATAGGCTGCCCGTAGTGGTGGAACAGGGAGGTATCAACTACCCAATCCGGGAACTTGAAAGTTGCTTTCAAAAGCTCAATCAAGAAGCTGATAATTACCAGCGCAGTTAGCGCACCCATAGTCCAGCCCGGCTTGAAAGCGCAAAATAGGAAACCGAAGGCTAGGATAACCGCGCTTAGTATAAACCCTCCTGCAAAAGCCTCCATAGAATAGCTATTGACCAGTTTGACGTTTCCCAGTTGTAGCATTATTTCAAAAATAAGCCAGTTCAAGCCAACCACGAATGCCAGCGCAATCAGGCTGGCGGCAAAGCGCGATAGTAACAATCTCCAACGCGCTTGTGGGGTAGCCAACAACAATTCCAGCCTACCCTCTGTTTCCTCGTTCGCCCAACTTGCTGCCATTGTCACGGCATAAGAGGCAAACAGCGCCACCAGAAACAGAAAGAGCATTAGGTTCAACAGGTTTTCGTTAGTTCCGGTAGATATGAAGCCTAGTGTTTTATAAAAATCGCTTTGTAACAGGCTCAACATGCTATCCTTCATATTATTGAAAATCGCCAGCAGCAGCGCTGTATAGGAAGCGATGCTGAAACCCCAAATGAGAGCGCCTGAAGCCAGCGATTTGAGCGCAAACCAGAAGCTACCCGCCAGATAAGGCGCTTTAGGCTCTGTCAGCGAGCGTCGCTTATTTTCGACTAGGGCGGCTTTTTGCGGGAATAGCTGAAACACCCCGCTATGGTCACGGTGTAGGTACATATAGGCGGCGGCTATCACCAACGGGATGCTGACCGCTAACAGTATAATCAGCCCCATCCAGTCCATGCCCACGCTACGGCAAAGGGGCTTGCTCAGGTTGTAATAATGAAAAGGCGAAAGCGGACGCATCCACTTGAGCATATCAACCACTTCGGACAAGCTGTTCAGCAAGTAGGAGGCAGCAAGAAGACCGCCGCTCCAGCCAATCGCCCATCTACGTGAACCAAGCTGTGAAAACAGCAGCGCAATGTTACCGAATATCAGGCTGACGGCTATGGCGTTGAGCATTTGCAGGAATGCGCCGCTTGTGCTGAGTTCGGTGTTAAAGGTTGCTGCGCCTGCCACCAAACCCACTGCCGCCAATCCGCCGATTAATAGCAGCATTGCGGTTAGCCCTGCCGATTTTTGCAAGAATACCGAAAGGCGCGAATGGGGCGTACTCAGTAGAATATCAAGGCTGCCCTTTTCTTCTTCGCCTCTTATTAGATTGCTGCCGATTAAAAACGCTACTATGCTAAAAAGCAACGGGGCGAAAATCATAAACTCAACGGTAATGAAGCCGCCTAACGTATCCACATCATAGGCTTTTCCGGTGATAAAGCTCATTGAATCAACCGCGCTGACATAATCTTTGATTAGTTTGTCGCGTTCGGGTCCACTGAAAAGGGAGTTGTAGGCTTGGCTGTAAAAAAACATGAGTAGCCCAAAACCGCCGCCCCAAATTAGAATATGGTAGCGGGTGTCTCGCAGCGTTTTGAGGAATATATTGCGGAACATCATGGCGTTCACCTCCCTTCCGGTAGGGTCGCGCTTTTGCCGTTGCCGTAGAAGTCCATGAAGATGTTTTCCAAAGATGGTTCATGGCTTACAAAGTCGAGTATCTCGTATTGGGCGAAATGCTTAACTACGCTGCCCAATATTTCCTGAGAAACGATGCAGCGAACGGTATCGCCCTCAGCGGTTTCGCCTATCTCCAGTTGGTCAACGCCTTCCAGCGAGCGCAAGAAATCGGTTTGGGCTTTGCCCTTGAAGCTGATTTCTAGGTAGTGGCATTTCAGGTCTGCCAAATCGCCGATGCTACCCATTTTCACCATTTTGCCTTCGCGGATAAGCGCGACTCGGTCACAGGTGGATTCAACTTCGCTCATGATGTGCGAGGAAAGAAAGACGGTTGCGCCTTCATTACGCAGTTCGCGCAGCAGATTAAACAACTCGTGTTGGTTTAGCGGGTCTAGCCCGTTGCTTGGTTCGTCCAGAATAAGAAGGCGGGGCTTGTGCATAATCGCCTGAATGATGCCGACTTTTTGCTTATTTCCGTGAGAATATTCGCGGAACTTTTTGCTTAAGTCGAGTTGCAACCGCTCTGCTAACCCGGCGATATGTTTCCAATCAACCCCGCCCCGCAGCGAGGAGAGGTATTTCAGGGTTTGCGCTCCGGTCATTCCCGGATATAACATAAACTCGCCCGGCAAATAGCCAGTGAGCCTTTTAATTTTCACGCTATCGCTCATGCAATCCAGCCCGAAAACATTAGCTCTACCGGAAGTAGGATGAATCTCATTCATCAGCAAGCGTATAGTGGTAGTTTTCCCCGCTCCGTTGGGACCGAGGAAGCCGAAAAATTCACCTTCGGCTATATCAAGATTAAGTTCGGTAACTCCCCTGTTCCGGCCATACCTTTTGGTAAGGTTTTCGGTGCGGATTGCCCGCCCGTGCCTGTCTGTTCCTGTCACAGTCTTTGAAGGGGTAAGTGAAGTTGTCATAAATTCACCCCCTTATTTAAATTATGCTATAAATTGCCGCTATTTCTTTAGCGTTTCATTTAAATTTTATGCCGTTATGGTGTACAGGTAAATAGAATAGGGTAAAAATGAAGTAAATAAAAAAGGTCACCGCTGCTCATCGGCGACCTTCTGCGTTAGGAGAAGTTTGAAAGAAGATTTAGGAGATGAAGTTCATACTTATTTGTAAGATTGTTGCTTACAATATTTATGATACCATTTGTGTTTTGTCGCCAATATGCGCCATATCACCCTTGAAGTGTGAGCTACATCACAAAAAAACCCCGATTGCTAATATCGGGACTTAACCGCACTATTTTCTTAAAATTCCTAGAAGGGACAGCCGTGTGGCTTGAGCGGTACAACTACCTGAATGGCGGTTCCGCCCTCGCTGGGCAGTATGTTGGCTTTGCCTCCCAATAATCCGGCGCGTTCTTCAATATCAAACAGCCCCAAATGCCCCTCACAGATTGCTTTGTGTCGCGCTTGTGTCATATTAAAGCCCTTGCCGTTATCGCGTATTTCCAGCTTGATATTGTCATTTGGCAAGCGAGACATGCGGATTTCAACTTTAGTAGCTTGCGCGTGTTTGATGATATTGGTCAGGCTTTCTTGAGTAATGCGGAAAAGACAAGTTTCAAGCTCAGGAGGCAAGCGGTCGGTATCACCGATGCGATGCAGTTCGAGCTTGACCTCGAAATTGGCGCGTTCGGCTGCGCTTCGGCTCAACCAACGCACCGCCGGAACTAGCCCTAAGTCATCCAGCATAGTGGGGCGTAAATCCAACGCCAATTTTCGCAACTCATCGAGTGTAGCGGTTGCCATATCTCGCAAGGTTCCAAGGCGCGTTTCTTGCTGCTCATCGTGTGCCTGATGGCGGGCGGCATCCAAGCCCATAATAATGGCGGTAAGCGATTGGCTGGCTTCATCGTGCAGTTCACGGGCGATTCTTTTGCGCTCGTTTTCTTGTGCTGTAATTACCCGTCCAGTCATAATTTGAAGCTGGTGTTGGTCTTCCTGAATTATTCGCGCATTATCTTCTAGCCGCACCAACATTTGGCGTAAAGCTCCGGTAAACTCGCGCACATCCGGGTCATTAATCCGGGAAAGGGCTACATGGGCGCGAGGGTATCCGGCGTGAATTTTCGTAAGCGCTCTTTGCAATTCGTGGAAGGGGCGGAAAGCTCTTTTCAGCATAAAGTAGCTGATTGACCCGCTAAGAAGGGTAGCGCAACAGATGATAATTACGAAAGTAACGAAATTGAAGCCACCGGCTTCTGCTAGTTGGGCAGTAAGCCATGAGCCAATAATTGCGCTACAACTGATAATTAGCAGATTAGAAATCAGAATGCGCTGTAGTAAAGACAACTGAAACCACAAGCTCTGTTTTTCGCTGATAGCTTGTTTCTTGAATGATGCTACATGGTGCGCAGGCGCCGAAAACTGGCTATGCGTATCTTGCATCAGCGTGATTCCTCCCGGTGAGGCTGGAGTGTGTGAGTGGGTCGAATAAAATGGTTGAAAAATAGATAACTAACAAGCAGGGATAATCCTTCCCTTCTAAGTATCTCTCATGTAAGGATGTTTTGACAGTAGTTTCTACTACGGATTTTTTTCGAGCGTTTTTCTGATAAATCGGCGTTTCCATTAGAAGTATCATTGTAACCGTTCACGTGGTTGCAAATTGCAAGTAGATTTCAAAGATGCCAGCAGCGTTACAATAGGTCCAGAAGGAAAGAAACAACATCTGGTAGAGGTTCTTAATATTTTGGATGAAGGTTCTTCTATACTAATAGATGCGGTGGCGCGTTCCAATTACAACGCCGAGAGTACCCTATTCCCGCTCTCACCTGAACTGCTTAGGCATTGGCAAGAGGTGGGGCTGCTGTTCCTCTCGGTTCTGCCAACTCCTCTTCCTTACACATAATTCGGGATGGCATCTATATTCCCATCGGCACAACAAAGTTCGACACGAATTTCAGAGAGATTTTGTGACTTTGCTTTGTTGAAGCTCATGGTTTTAGGGGCGGAAGCGGCATAGCCAATATGACCATTGTTGTCTGACCTTTGATATTGAATCACTAAATTTTACACAGGTCCTGCTATTTCTCGATTATTAATCGGACACCATAACATAATTGTATGCTAATTCTCCATTTTTTCTGTCCTTGTTTTCATCTTTTGCCAGATAAGCTCTAACATAATCCACAGAAACAGTTGAATTTGAAACGGTAACTCTTAGATGTCCTGATGAGGTCATAATCACTCCATTAACATAACCATATTCGCCAACTTGGTCTTTTCTATTGAAAGCGGGGTTTCCGGGTTGTGGTACCAACTGATAAATAATTCCATCCAATTCTTGCTTTGCAAAAAAGTGGTCATGCCCATGAAAAAAAGCTGTTACCTTGTTCTCAACCATTAACTGGTGTATTGGCTTGCCCCATCCGGCACGGTTTTTATCAAACCCGTAGCTTCCATCGCCATTTAAGCCGCCCCATTCAAAGTATTTTGCGGGTTCTATACCACCTCTGGCATCCTTATCAGAACCCCCTACCAGATTATGGCTAAAGACAAATTTATAATTAGCTTGACTTTTTTCAAGAACAGCTTTAAACCAGTCATACTGCTCCTTGCCTAAAGTGTAATTCCAGTTTGCCTCAAATGAACTGGGTTTTTTGGTGGAGTACCAAAACGGGTCAAGCGTCACAAACAAAGCATTGCCCCATTCCCATGAATAGTAACCGCCCCGCTTGCCAACAAAATTCTCCTCTTTTCCGTTTCCTGAGTAAAAACTGTCAGGCTTTGGATTCAAGTAATATGTATTGCGAGCGTTAGAAGCCCATACCGCAAGATTATTTGCTTTACCGTTCAGCAGCCATCCGTTTTCACCTTCGTGATTTCCATTAACCAGAAAAAGGGGGATGGAATGACCGATGAGGTCGAAAAATTGCCTTTCTTCCACATACCGGTTAATAACCTCTCCTTCAGTTTTTGCGAACTTTTCCGTCATAAATGTATCGCCAAGGTCAATGTGAAAATCTGGTTTATCTGCCAGTATGTTGGCAAGCGTTCTCCGGTAAAGCTCCTCGTTGGTATTCTCATCCCGGTGAGGGTCGGCTTGAATGGTGAAAGTAAAAGAATCGCCGGGCTTTCGCTGTGTGTGAAAGCTGTAGGCATTCCCGGCGAGAAATTCGGTATCCCCTTGCGCCCTGTAAAGCAACCTATAATAATATTGGGTATTGGCTTGAAGATTATCAATTACAATTTCAAAAGTTTTATCTTTCTCAATAACTACCGAGTTCGATTTTGAGGAATAATTTCCGCTATCGGTTCCAAATTCTAGGTAAGCTTCAAGCTCTTTTGCTGCGATTAATTTTACCGTTACAGAGTGGTCTGTAATAAGCCCAAGCAATTCTTTCCCCAGAAAATAACTTGCTGCAACGTCTATTAAGGGAGTTGGTGAAGCTGTTTTTTGCACTGTAGGTTGAGCAGTAGGCTGAGGCGTTGGGGTAGGTTTTTTCTGAGACTGAGGCTTTAAGTTGGTTTGAATATTTTGGGTTTGTGCCTGAAGAACTGCGGTGGGCGTATCGCCGCAGGCTAAAAGCGCAATAGCGGGAGAAGCTAATATCGCCATTCTGACGAATTTGCGGCGAGTTACCATCCTTTTGGTTTGATTATCTGACATAAATATTACCTTACTTTCTATTTAGCCGTTACTGTATAGGAGTAAATGACCGTCCCGTTAGCCTTTTCTTTTGTCTCATTTTTCGGTAAAACCGAGCTAATATACTCAACCTTAACTTGCTGTGCCGATACAGAAACCCGCACATGCCCTGTGTTGGGGTATTTCACCTCTGATTTATAGGCATCTGCGTTATATAAAGCATAGTTGGGGTCAGCGGGCTCAGGCAGTGATTGGTATATTACGCCATCCAATTCCTGTTTTACGAACACATGGTCATGCCCTTGAAAGAAGATAGTAACCCCGTTTTTCGCCATCAATTGGTGAATGGGCAATTCCCAGCCGGGACGCTTTTTATCAAATTCCCAAACGCCTTTTTTATTTTTTCCGCCCCATTCATACTGATTCGCCATATCTGTGCCGCCTCGCCCAGTGCCAAGCACATGATGGGTAAAGACAAATTTATATTTGGCTTTGCTTTCTTCGAGAGTTTTCTTTAGCCATTGATATTGGACATCTCCTAAAGTTATGTCCCATAGGTCTATATTTTTATCGCCCCCGCCTCCAAGCATGCTATCTACCGGAACAGAGGAATGCCAGTAGGGGTCAATCGTAGCAAACAGCGCATCCCCCCATGTCCATGCGTAATAATCTCTCAGCTGTCCAATGAATTCCACCGCTTGTGTATCGCCGCTGTAAAAATTGTCAGGCGTAGGCTGCGAAAAATATTTGTTACGGGCGTTTTGCGCCCAAATAGCCACATTGTTTGGAGTGCCATCCAAAAGATATTTTGCGGCTTGTTCATGATTACCGTTTACTAGAAATACAGGCGAACTTTTTCCTATTTGCGCGAGAAATTGCCTTTGATAGCTGTATAGTTGCTCTACACCCTCTTTAGTAGGAGGATTTAATTTATCTACACTGAAATCATCCCCGATTGTAAGATAAAAATCGGTGCCTTCCGCCTGAACATTTTTCATTGTCTGCATATACAATTCCGAATCAAATTGTTGGGGACGTTCGGGGTGCGAATCGCCTTGAATAGAGAAGGTAAAAGCGCTGCCGGGAGTTCGCTGCGTAACAAATGAGTTTTCCAAAGCCTCTGAAAAAGAGCTTGCCCCGGGTTCACGGTATTTTACGCGGTAATAGTAGCGTGTGTTGGGTTGCAGGTTTTCAAGTAACGTTTCAACCGGCGTTGACGCTTCGCCGGTTATCGCTTTAGTCTGTACGGTGTATTTTGCCGATTCTGTGCCATATTCAACATATAATTCCAATTTTTTGACCGGTACAATATTGACCGTAATTGAATTTTTTGTGGGTCGCCCCAATATTTCCGGCATAGCAAAAGCCGGATTAACCGATACAATACCTGTTGTGGGCGTTTGTGATTTTTTTGAACCTGATGTTTGTTCAGAAGGTAGGGAGGAAGGCTGTGTCTGAGATTGCGGGCTTGCGGTGGCTTGCGCCTGTTGTGTTTGAACTTGAGGCGTAGGGGTGGGTTTTTTCTGAGTCTGAGGTATTGCGGTAGTTTGTATAGATTGTGTCTGAAGTTGCGATAATGAAGTGGGCTGTTCCCCGCACGCTACTAAGGCTAGAGCGGGAGAAGCTAATAACGCCATCCTGACGAATTTGCGGCGAGTTACCCATGTGCTGGATTGTTTATCTGACATCTAAACTACCTTACTTTCTATCTATATCTTATCGAGAATAACTGACATTTAATGTAGCGCTGGCAAGGGTGTTGTTCTTTATGGCTTCTAGCAAGGTATCCCTGTTGACCTGTGCGGGTGGCACTGTCAGCTTGGGAGAATCAGAGAGGGCATAAATTGTATAGGTATAAACTTTCATCCCGGGACCTTTAGAGCAGGGAGGCGAGTATTCAGTTTTTTTATTGACACTGTTATTTCCAAGCGTTCCAATACCTCTGACGTTACGTTCTAAGCTGTTAACATTAGCCGGAATATTATAGAGTGTCCAGTACCAATGACTATCGCCTGTCTCAGGAGTATGGTGCATAATCACTGCAAACTCTTGAGTTCCATTTGGTACTCCGCTCCAAGAAAGCGGCAACGTGGCGCTTGTCCCATCGCAGGTATAATCTTTCGATAATATACCCCCCTCTACAACTTCGCTACTTTGCAGAACAAAAGATGAGGATAATTGAGGAGTCACCTTAATAGAATTGGTAAGTATGCTGGTTGGTTTTACAGTGGGGCTAATGTCGGTTCCACATGCATTCAATATCGCTATTAGCATACAGATTGCAAGAATTTTGCTCATCATTCGCATTTGCGGTAGTCTCCCTAGTGTCTTACATCCAAAGCTGAATGGATAGAGTCGATGATTGTTCCACACGATTTTTCTCTCTTTTCTAATTGCTTTTAGACTGAGAAAGTACCATGCCAGTTCAATCATCGACTCTTCCGTTAGTTTACTTTCCCCAAGTTGGGTTCAATTCTTGGGGGAAAGAGTCTGTTTATGGTTTGGGTTTAGGCGTAGTATCCTTATTTCCTCCCTGTGGCGGCTTATTAGGGTCTTGAGTGTTTTTAGGCTCAGTAGTATTTTTGTTACCTCCCTGTGGCGGCTTATTGGGGTCTTCTGCATTTTTAGGCTCATTTGTACTCCCAAAACTTGCAGGCGCAGTCAGCTGTCCTGCATTTGTAGGCGCACTACCCGTACCAAACATAAAGTCTGTGTTTGGTAGTTGCGGCATCGCCGTTGAAGTTGAAAACATATACGCGCCTTGTGGTACGACATCAAGATTCCGTAGTTTTACCAGCGCGGCTCGCTGTGTTTCGGTAAGGGTCTTATTGACTTGTGAGAAACGTGAGGCGTAAAGGGCGGACATTTGCCCATCCAATTCTCCATAACGTTTGATGAGTGAATAAACCATTTCCTTATCTATAGTACCTCCGGTCATAGCCTTACGCAGTTCAGTCGAAACGGTGGTGCGTATCTGGGCAATTTCCTGAAGTGCGCTGCGCTGTTCTTCAATAATTCCGGTAATCAAAGCGCGTTGCTCAGTATTTAATATATTCAAGAACTCTTGTCCGCTATCACCCGTAATAGCAGTGCTGATAAAATAATCTGGGTTGTTCATTGCCGGGTAATCTTTCATGTAGAACCCGCCAAAGTAGGTACCGTGACGCTCAGGGCAGAAATATACGTCTGCATCAATACTGCCCTTGTACCAAGAAAACAACTCGCTGGCATAGGTCATTACCGCAACAAATTCTGTATTAGTCATGCTCTTTTTGAGTTGCTCATCCTCAGCCACTTCAGACCAAGTTGCCGAGTTATTAAACTCCATTTTTGCCAAATATGCCTTTTGCTCATCAGTAAACGAACTGATTATAGACCCCACCACGATTGCGCGATTGTAGCTCAGGTCGGCATCTGTTTGGTAAAGACTTGACGTATAACTAGCCACCGCCTGTATATTCAGACCGCTTGAGCCTGTCGGGACATTACCCTCTAGGTTTCTACGAAAAGCCTCCATAATTGGGAAGCGGTTATAGGCAAAGTTGGTATAAAGGGGCGCTTGCTCTTTCGCCAGCGCCACAAGCTTTGCTTTCTGCTGGTCATTCAGTATAAAGAGGACGTTATTTGCTGCCTTGCTAAGAAAAGTAGTATTGTGACCATAGCCTGCTGTATCAACATCCCTCATATACTGAAACCCAAAAAAGTCGGCTACTTTTCCGGGAGGCATAAAGGTATCTGCGCCACTGCTTCCGGTGATAAAGGCAAGCCCGCTGAAAGCAATGGTAGAGAGTTGGGCATTATCGCTCATTGCCTGCTCCAACGTATATTGGTTAGCAGTGTCACCAGCTTTGGGAGATTCCGAAGGTTGCGGCTGCGGCGTTGCTTTTGGAGTTTGCTGGTTTTTTGGAACATCCGAAGCTCGCGTTTTGGTTGGCTGCGCTTGGATTGCTAACTGGGAACTTTGCACAGCCTCTGTAGTAGTTACAGAACTGGCTGAGAGAGCCGTTTTGTCTGAGGATGCACATGCGGTTATTAACAGCAAACTCAGCATAAGCGTGATGCTTAAAAGTGGAATAAAACGCTTTTTCAAAGGACACCTTCCTTTCAAAAAAAATATACCTGTAATTGCAGTGATAACTGCCGACAGGTATATCCTAAAATATTATTGTGAAATCTCGGTGAAGTCTAAGGTATCTCGATAAAGAACAATACACCCTCACTTATATTCTCTACTCCTGCAACACCGCCATGAAGCTCAGCTATCATTCGCACTATCGAAAGACCCAGCCCATGCCCGCCATATTGCCGTGACCGCGCTTTATCCACTTTGTAAAAAACGTCCCAGATATGGGGTAGGTCGTCTTTGGGTATAGGCTTGCCGCTATTAAATACTGAAATTCTTATTCCACTTTCTTTCTTTTCCGCCGTTACTTTGATGATTCTCATCCCTTCTATATGATTTATGGCATTTGTAATATAATTATTTATAGCTCTTTCGAGAAGTTCATAATCAGCAGCCACAATTAAATTCTTTGGGATATTCAAATCGAGAGTTATACCTTTTTCAAGAAATGTAGGTTCAAATCTTTCTAATACCTTTTCAATCAATTCTGCCGCATCAAATCGGGAAAGGTTCATTTGGAACATTCCGGATTCGAGCAACGAAAGATTTAGAAGCTCTCTTACCATGTTATCCATACGATTGCATTCATCTGCTATGACGGTGCAATATTTATCAGTCTTTTCTTTATCGCCTGCCACCCCGAATTTTAGCCCTTCCGCATAACCTTTAATTACACCGATGGGCGTTTTTAGTTCATGCGATATATTTCTGACAAGCTGTTTTTTGCGCTCAACATCTAGTTTAAGGCTCTCCATGCTGCCACTTAATTTTTCAGAAATATTGTTGATACTTCTTCCCAAATTTCCAATCTCATCCTGCGAATCGCTCAAAACCCGTTTACTAAAATCAAGATTTGAAATGCTTACTGCGACATTGCTCATTTCTATAACAGGTTTGGTGATTTTCTTTGAAAAAACAAATATAAATAATCCGCCCAAAATGACCGAGATAAAACCTGAAATAAAATAAAACTGATTCGCAATCGCTACACTTTCACCGATACCTTTCATCGGCTTTCTAAGAATAATAAGTTCTCCACCAGCTATGCGTGAAACAAAAACTAATTTGGGGGCTTGATCGTTGGGTTTTTCAACTACTGTATAGATATAATTTTCTGATAACTGTTTTTGGTTATTGAGGATAAGTTGTTCAATCTCATTTGGTAAGCGAGTATCATTGGTGTCAGGATTGGGGGGGAAAGAATTATATAAAGCATTCAAGTCTTTATCGGTAATGGTGCAGCTTATACTCTCAACCCGATCAATCAAGCTTATCAAGTTAGGCACGTTTCTTTTATTACTAATATATTCCTTGCGGATTTCAGCACCTGTTGAGATGAAAATATCCTTGTTTTTGAAAATGTAATATGGCTCTAAAAACAGGGCATTTAAAAGTATCCCGCAGATTATCAGGAAAAGCATGAATAGGGCAAATATTAAAGCCAACTTTGCGCGAATTGTTCTCATGGCTCGTTCATCTCAAACATATAGCCACTACCCCGAACGGTTTTAATATATTCGCCACAACTAGAAAGCTTGGCGCGAAGTGTTTTTACGTGTGTATCAATAGTCCTAACATCACCCTCAAAATCATAACCCCATATACTACTTAAAATCTGTTCTCTGGATAGTACCCGATTTCTGTTTTTCAGGAGATAAATCAGAAGATTGTATTCTTTGCGGTTTAATTCTATTTCCAAATCACCTACCGTCACCCTTTGGGCAGCCTGATTAATTTTTAATTCTCCCACAGTTATCTCGTCAAATCTTTCTTTTTTTATCTTTCTTAAAAGGGTATTAAGCCTAGCGACAAAAACTTCATAACTAAAGGGCTTGGAAATATAGTCGTCTGCTCCTTTTCTAAGCCCTTGCACCTCATGCACCTCATCGCCTAGTGCCGTCAGCATAATAATCGGAACATCCGAATGTTCTCTTATTTCCTTGAGTACCTCCCAGCCATTATATTGGGGCATCATCACATCTAATAATAAGAGGTCGAAATCGTTAGAGCTAAAATAAAGGTCAAGGGCTTGTTGTCCATCCCCCGCCTCAATCGGATTGTAGCCCTGTTTTCTTACAATATCGCATACAAGCTCTCTAAAAACCGGGTCATCATCCGCAACAAGGATTTTTATATTCATTTGCTATTTATCCATTCTACAAAGTCCTTTTAGGCAATCATTTATACTATACAACCTATGTGAAATCTATATGAAATAATTCTATGTAACTTGTGTTTGTACCCAATACCAAAAATAGTAGTAGCTACTTACCTCATTGGAGGTTAGGTTCAAATTCGTATGGAAAAGCTTTGAAAATGCCGAAAAGTTAAACCTAGCGGAGTAGTAACAAATAAAAAGCAGTAGTGGGAAAAATACTTCCACTACCGCCCTTTGAAAAACAAGCAGATTGTTAGGGTTTGGTCTTATCTCCTCCGGCTTTTGGAGTAGTAGCTATCGGAGGGGCGGCTACTCCTATCTTTTGCGCTATCCATGCTTTAAGGGTAGTAGTAGAGAAGTTCTCGCCCTTCCCTTCTAGGTCTTTTATTGCAGTGGTAGCCGGAATGTCCGCCGGTAGCTTGAAAGCTGCATATATCTCTGATAGCGGCACATTATAAGCGGTTGCAATATCTCCAAGTAACATCCAACCCTTTATCTCTGCCGGGTCTTTGCCAGTAATTTCTACTGGCTTTCCGCTAGTATCTACCTTACCGCTGGTACTCCATAGTCCCAGCGCTTGCGCTCCCAGAATTACTCCCATAAAGATAACTACTGTCATAACCCCATACACATAATGGTTTACTTTGGGTGCCAGTCGCCTTTTTGTAGTCGTTCCCATAATTCCACCTCTTCTATAGTTCTTTCCTAGCGGTATCACCCGCCATTACCGGTTCATTTTCTTCTTTTTTGAAAGTCGGTAGCATCGGCAGACGTACCGCCAGCGCACCTGTTGGGCAACCTGCCACACAACTCATGCAGTTCACACATTCGCTGCTGCTGATACTCTTCATTTTCTTTACTTCGAGTTTGGAAGGACAGGCTTTGTTGCATAAGGTACAGCCGGATAGGCAGGTACTCTCATCGCGTCTAATTTTCAGCAAACTGGCTTTTCCTAATAATCCGATTGTTGCACCTAGCGGGCAGGCATATGTACACCAAGGGCGTTCTACGAAAAGCGATAACACTAGAGTGGTGAAAAGGATAATAGTTCCACCAAGGGCGGCTTCCTTGCCAAGATTTAACAGGGCTGACCAAGGGTCATAATCGCGAAAGACCATATACCCAACTTGAGCGGTTTCCCACAGCAACCAAGCCAACACTACATATTTGACACCGTGAAGGGCTTTATCCAACCAGCGTGGCATAGTGAATGGTAGCTTTAGATCTTTCTTGAAGAAAAGACGGCGGAAATTGTGTAACCAATCCTGAATTGCACCTAGCGGGCAAATCCAGCCGCAAAAAGCTGATTTAGAGACCAGCGTCAATCCCAACACTGCCACCAACAGCACTACATTGGAAAGATGGGTGTGCGCTACATAGTTTCCGCCGGTTGAAATGAAGTTGTAGGCGGTTTCGAGACCACCAAAGGGGCAATATGCTTCCGGGTTGGCGATAGCGCCGTTATCGCCGTTGATGAGATTGCCTACTACGTGGTAAGCAATTAATGTGGTGAAGCCTACCTGTGATGCTCTGCGAAGAAGATGAATTCGTTTGGTATCTTTTACCAGTTCGGGTTTACGGCGAATTGGGAAGGGATGTTTTTTGTCTGTCCCTGTGCTTGAAATAGTCATAATCTGCTTGCCTTTTCTTAAGGATTTGGAATGTTTTCTGACTTCAGTATGGGGCAGAAAAATCAAGGAAAGATGGGAGAAAAATCAAGATTTGGTCAAGTTTGTCGCGTAGTAATATAATTAATACTTACGGATAGGCAAGCAAGTAGATTCAAACAATATGAGGGCAACGACAATCTGTGGTAGATGCTTATCCAATTTTTGGATTAGCAGTTAAAAACCTTTACCAAAAGGAGTATGGCGTAAGCTAGTAATTTATCCCTTTTAACCTGTTTGCAAACATCCTTTTACCTTTGCGGTCACCGCTTTGAAAAATCCCAGAGCATGAGCGAATTCCCCCCTCAAAGATTGCCCGGAATGTGATATTGCCACACTGCGAAAGGGTTTTTCACCTACCGGTCTGGTTTTCACTCGTAGCACAAAAGTAAGAGCTATCGGGCTACCGGCAGGGTGAAACTGAAGGTAGCTCCCTTGCCGGAACCGGCAGACTCCGCCTGAATTGTACCGCCCATTTCTTCCACCAATGCTTTTGCAATGGTCAGACCGATACCTGAGCCGCCCAACGCTCGACTACGGGATTTATCCACCCGATAGAAACGCTCGAACAGGTGCGGTAGGTTTTCGGGAGCGATGCCTACCCCGCTATCCGTTACTCGATATTCTATTTCATTTCCCTTGTGAGATAGCGTAAGTTGTACCTTGCCGGGGGCAGGGGTATAGCGCAGGGCGTTGGTCAATAGATTGGTCAACACTTGCACCGTCCGGTCATGGTCAGCTTTGATTTGAGACAAATTTTGAGGCAGTTCGGTAGAAAACTCCAACCCTTTCTCGGCATATTGGTGTGCTAGACGCTCCATTGCTATCTGTGCAATCTCAAGCGGGTTTACCACAGCTAGATTGAGCGGTACTTGCCGCGCTTCCGCCCGTGATAGTTCCTGCAAATCATCCACCAATCGGCGCAATCGCCCGGCTTCATCATGGAGTTTCGCCCAAGTGCGCTCGTTCGATTCAATTACTCCGTCCAGCAAGCCCTCTAGGTATCCTTCCAGAGTGGCAACCGGAGTTCTAAGCTCATGAGCCACATCTCCGATCAATTCCATGCGCCGATGCTCGGTTTCCTCTAACGTGCCAGCCATCTGGTTAAAGTTATAAGCTAATTCTCCTAGTTCGTCTTTGCTTTTAGTTACCACCCGTTCGCTGTACTTTCCGGCAGCAATGCGGCGACTGGCTTCCGACATGCGGCGCACCGGTCCCGTTATCCTACCTGTAACCACCAAACTGGTAATAACTGCCACCACCATTGCCACTATTCCGGCTACCAGTAGCGCATCATTAATAGCGCCCTGAAAGGCATCCGCTACCGCCGGGTCGAGCGCACCCAACCCGCGCTGATTAGCGCCTCGTCCCTGTCCCGGTATAATTGTTCCACCCCGATACTGGCGCATTCTCCCGGTAAACGAGTCAATTGCCACCTGATTTACTGCCACCAGCAACGTCAGGGTGCCAAGCCCTATTACTATCAGGTAGGAGAGGAACAATTTGATGGATAGTCTTCCAATTACAGGGCGTTTGAATGTCGCGGCTTTCATTTTATGTCCCTAACTTCAAAACGATAACCAACCCCTCGCACCGTTTCAATATACTGTGCGTTACCGAGTGCGGTTTCCAGCTTTTTGCGTAGGTTGGCAATATGCACATCCACCACGTGGTCATCATAGTATTCATCGCCCCACACTCGCTCCAACAACTGGGCGCGGGTAAAGACTCGACCGGGATGTGCGCTGAGAGTTAGTAACAGGGTAAATTCGCGAGCAGTAAGCGGAATTATCTCGCCCTGACGTGTAACCTCATGCCTCACTTCATCAATGACCAACTCTCCAAACTTTCGGGAGGGCAAAACTGCAGGTTGTGACGTGCCACTGCGGGGTCGCCTTAACATCGCTTTCACTCTGGCTACCAGTTCGCGTGGACTGAAAGGTTTGGTTAGGTAGTCGTCTGCCCCTACCGATAGCCCCACTATTTTATCTATTTCTTCAGTTTTGGCAGTAAGCATTATGACATAGGCATCTGAGAATTGGCGAAGTTGGCGGCAAACCTCAATCCCATCTAAGCCCGGCAGCATCAAATCTAATACCATCAAATCAGGGGGAGTGGCACGCGCCAGTTCTAGAGCCGTTATTCCGTCAAAGGCAGTCAAGACCTCATAGCCTTCCCGCAGCAGGTAACTTTGTACCAGTTCCACCAGATTTGTCTCATCGTCCACCACCAGCACTTTGGTCATTGTCTTTTTCTCTCAGGTTTGGTAATTGTAATCTAACTACGGCTACTTTTATTATAGCTGATGTAAAACAAGAAAAGGCTGGCAACCCGTGGCTACCAGACCTCTACTTACTATATTAATCCGTTCTATTTGTTGTAAAGTTCCAATTCTGCAAGGTGCATGTTGAGCGAGGCGCTTTGCATTTGGGTAAAGACCCTAGTTAACTCCGGTTCGGTGACTTGTTTCAGCAAATTGTCGTACAGAGCGGCATCGTCCTTTTCAAGCTGGATGGCAGCGCTGAAGGCTTCACTCAAGGTAGCAGGCGCTGTTACCTTACCAACCCAACTATCCGCCGGAACTGCTAACCCATGGTTGGTGAACTGGCGAGCCAATGCCGTTACATGCTGGTTTTCCGAATTAACAATATTGGAAAAAGGCAACACCTGACCGAATTTGGCTACGATGGCTTGATAAGTGGCATGAGCAAGGTATTCTTCCTGAATTGCCTCACCAAGCGCGTTTACGCTTTGCTCGCTAAGTACGGTAGCATAAGCCCCCGTACCCTGACCCATTCCGTTCCGAGCGCCACTCGCACCGCGCATCTGTCCCATTCCCTGATTCATTCCCATGCCCGTACCGGGTTGCATCCCATAACCGCCACCGTTTTGCGCTCCCGGAGTGACAGTACCAATAGCATTACCTTTGTTGCCCGGTCCGTAAGCTTGCGCCTCGCTAGAAACCACTGTGGCAAATAGCCCTAGTAATAAGGCAACCATCAATCCCAATCCCATATACCATTTCGCTTTCATTATTAGTCCTCTTTCTGACTTAACTTGTATTTTTCAGTTCTTTCGGGTTCATCCCCGTCCTTACAACTGTATTATGGCTGGGAAAAGTCAAGTAAGAGGTGGTTATTAAATCAAGAATTGGTCAAGAAAAGGACAACTCTTCAAACTTACTTCATAGTTCCCATAATTATTCCTCATAGCTAAGAAGGTGTTTTAAATCTCGGATTTAACTAACCTTGTTTACTTCCCATTTTAAAACACCTTCTCAGATGTTTGGCAAAATTAAAATTCACCTCTTCCAAGATAGGCACATCCCGCCCTGAAAATATCTTGACTAATCTGTTACAAAGACGTATAATGCTTGGGCATTAAAAACTATAACGGGGCGTAGCGCAGCCCGGTAGCGCACCTGAATGGGGTTCAGGTGGTCGGAGGTTCAAATCCTCTCGCCCCGACTTTAGTCTATTGCAAAGCCCCCAATGCTGCCTTACACTATCCTGAAAAGAGGTAGTGTAATATGGTCAAGCAAGTAACATCCAGTTCAAAATCTCCTAATCAGATTGTCGCAGATAGCCCTGAACCACAGTGGCTTATTAGGTTAATCCGCCAATGGCTACAAAGCAGCATGGCAGATGGACTAAGCGATGCCACCCTGGAAGACTACCGGGACAAAGTGTTCAAATTCCAATCAACCGAAAAACTGTTCAACGTGTTATAATCTGCTAGGTAACAATATATTCACCTCGCGCTCACCCTTGTTAGTAGTTAAAA
>NZ_JBAXHI010000036.1:0-38484 GCF_037138995.1 Candidatus Chlorohelix sp.
CGTCCGTTTGAGCAAAGACGTGAGCAAACTCCGTGGCGCAAACCGGAAGGGGATAACGTACCGGAACGAAGGAGTGGTCACGCTTTCTGGCGGAAACCGGAAGGGGATAGCGAGCGAAGAAGAAATGGCACACCGGAACAAGGCGGAAGTGGGCGACCACCCAGATATGGCACGGGTCAGCCTTCTCATCAAGGTTCGGAACGAGGCGCGGGTCGCCCGCCTGAACGCAGAAGCGGACAACCGCATCGAAGACCCTCCGCTCCTCCCGGCGCCGCACGCAATGGGACTGGGCGCAGACCCGACCGTAAAGGCTAAAAAATCTAAACAGGAGAAATTGTTTTTGTGAAGCGACGCTTACAAATTGCGATTGATGGTACTGCTGGCGTGGGGAAAACTACTATCGGGCAAATGCTGGCAAACATGCTTGCTTGCCCTTACCTTGATACGGGCGCAATGTACAGGGCAGTAGCGCTTTTAACGCTGAGAACCGGAACTAACCCTTCAAATATAGCAGAGTTGGAAAGGCTGTCACAAAATCTAAACTTTGAGGCGAGGGATGTCACTCCCCAAGAAGCAGTTGACGGACGGCAATACACTGTGTTAGTGGATGGAGAGGATGTTAGTCAGGCAATCCGTGACCCACAGGTGGAAAGTATCGTTTCGCAAATAGCGGCAATTTCAGAGGTAAGGGTCGCGCTGGTGCAGAAGCAGCGTGAAATGGCAGAACGCGCCGGAACTATTATCATGATAGGGCGCGATATTGCCAGCGTGGTGTTACCGAATGCCGAACTTAAAATCTTTCTGGATGCCTCTCCCGAAGTAAGAGCGATGCGTCGCAATCGGCAAGCCGGAAGCGGCGAGGAGCAAGCCCGCCAAAATCTTGAACAGCGCGACAAACTGGATAGTCAGCGGGCGGTTTCTCCACTGGTGGTAGCGCCGGGCGCAATTGTAATTGACACTGATAATCTGAATCCTCAGCAAGTTCTGGAGCGAATTAAGGCTGAAATAGCGAAAATACTCGACTGAAAATATATGGTGGGGTAAGCTGAAAAAAGCATGGCAGAGAATTAAATACCCAACGCGGAAGCTTTTACACCAGTTGCTCTATTATTTTAACTGGCTATTAAGGTTTCTGGTGGTATTTGCCGTGAGCGATTGTACCGTTATCGGGCGCGAGAACATGCCGCGTCAGAAAACCGGAGTGCTTGTTACAATTAATCATATGAGCATGTGGGATTTGCCCTTTGCTCAAAATATTTTACCCCGCCCCTACTTCGCCATGACCAAAATCGAATTTCTGAACCTGCCTTTTATCGGTGGGCTAGTACGTCTGATGGGCGCTTATCCGGTCAGGCGCGGCAAGCCAGACCGTCAGGCGTTGCAATTCAGTACCGAGCTTCTGAAAAAAGGTGAATTGGTTCTGTTATACCCAGAAGGACATCGTAGCGACGATTACCAACTTATCGAAGGGCATAGCGGCGCAGCGTTGATAGCTGTCAGTAGTGACGCGCTGGTAGTCCCGGTGGCGGTGATAGGCACAGAGTTCATTGCTCGCAAGCGGCGCGGTGTTTTCTCTCGTCCCAAAGTGGTGGTAAGAATCGGCAAGCCTTATCGCCTTTCCCGGATAACTTCCGATGGGCGAAAAATCAGCCTAGAAGAACTGACTGACCAAATGATGTACAAAATTGCCGACTTATTGCCTCCAGAATATCAAGGCTATTATACCCCTGCTAAAGTGGCAGAGCGGCAAGCGCAACGCCAGCGCGAGGCTTTAGAAGAAAGCGTTCGCCGCGCTAATTCTAGAAACATTAAAAGTCCGGTTGAAAAATACGAGGGTTAGTATGGAGTTCAGAGTTGGCATACTTACGCTGAGTGATAAAGGCTCAAGGGGTGAGAGGCAAGATACCAGCGGACCCGGTCTGCACGATTTATTGACCGAGAAACTAGGCGATTCATTTCGGGTAGAAGCTTACGAAATTATCCCCGATGATAGACTGACTATCGAAGCCAAATTGAAAAACTGGTCGGATGATTTGCGCCTCAACCTGATACTGACTACCGGAGGTACGGGCGTTGCGCCTCGCGATGTAACACCCGATGCCACTCTAAATGTAATTGAGAAACAAGTGCCGGGTATGGCAGAGGCAATGCGTTTTACCAGCTTGCAAAAAACTCCAATGGCAGTTATTTCGCGGGCAGTGGCAGGTATTCGCGGACAAACTCTTATCATAAACCTACCCGGAAGCCCCAAAGGAGCGCGTGAATCGTTAGAGCCAATCCTCCCGGCTCTAGCTCATGCGTTGGAGAAAATCCTTGGCGACACGTCAGATTGCGCCCCAAGTCCGTAAAGAGCGATGAAATTTCGGCTTGTGTTAGTTGTCATACCTCTTATGGGACTGTTGTTGGCTGCCTGTGGCGATAGTGTACAACCGTCTATTACCCTGAGTCCTGCTACTGCTACGCTCAATCCGGTTACTTCTAGCCCGATTACTACTTCTGCAAACTCTAATCCAGCCACACCAAGCCCCACTATTTCTACTGATTCTACTGTGCTATCTGGTAAATTACCTTGGCAACCTGCTACTCCTAACCAAACGGTTATGCGTCCAAATCTGTCGCAACAAGAAAAAGCTATGTTACCCGCTTATAGTGGCGATATAAAGCTGCCTCAAAACCAGACCGCCCCGATTTATAACCTTGCGCTACAACTTGACATAAATGGAGAAGTAGCAAGCGGCTCAGCCAGCGAACAGCTATTTTTTACTAACGATACCGGAGCAACACTGGATAGCCTTTACCTGTGGTTGTGGGCAAACGCGCCAACTGACCCTGCTTATCGAAAGCCGCTTGAGGTTTCAAACATAAGAGTGAACGGGCAATCGGCTGTAACTGTTCTGGCAAATGATGGCGCACAACTGAAAATAAACCTCGATAATCTGCGCCCCGACGCTACAGTGGTGGTAGAACTAGATTTTACCCTTGATTTTCCGCCACCCGGCAAATACGAATATTTCAAATATGATGCCGCTAATCAACTACTTTCTCTGACTTTTTGGTATCCTCAAGTGGCGGTTTACGATACCCGCTATGGTGGTTGGGATAGCCACTCGTATAATGTACAGGGTGATATTACCAATTCACGGGTTTCCTTTTTTAACCTGTGGCTGACTGCCCCTGTTGAAAATGTGATAGTGGCTAACGGTAAAATACTGGATAGCAAAGATAATGAGGATGGCAGCCGCACCAGTTGGATTATTACCGGACCGGTGCGTGATTTGGTGGCTACGCTTAGCCCGCGCTACCAATCCATCAGCCTTAAAGCGGGAGAGACCTTAGTTACCGGGTACTATCTAGAACGCGATAGCGTTTGGGGTGAGCGTGCTGCCGGTTTCGCTGCAAATGCCTTGCTTACTTATAATGCTCTGTTCGGGGTATATCCCTACGCTGAGTTCAAAATGGCGGAAGCGTCCCTTGCAAGTTTTGGCGGCTTTGAGTTCCCCGCCATGATTCTGATTACCACGCGCTATTATAACTATAGCGCCGCTTTGAGTATGGAATATGCCGTAGCGCACGAAACCGCACATCAATGGTGGTACGGGTTGGTGGGCAATGATCAGGTGCAGGAAGCGTGGCAGGATGAAAGCCTGACTCAGTACGTGCCGGTATTTTATTTCGAGCGTTTCAAAAGCAAGGCTGAAGGGCAGCGCATTGTAAGTACATACATGCTCAATGGCTTCCGCAACCTGATAGATTCAGGGCAGGATGCTATTGTGGCTCAACCCGTTTATGCTTGGAAGGATTTTAACCTGTACCTACAAGTGGTTTATAACAAAGGTGGGCTATTCTATCAAGCTTTTCGTAAGGTCTATGGGGATGAAGTATTCGCTCGCTTTACCCGCACTTATCTTGAGCGCAACCGCTATCGTTTTGCCGCTCCCGCTGATTTTCTCGATGCTCTGAAATTTGCCGCCGGAACCGGGCGGGAAGAAACTGTAACTGCGATGTATCGCCACTGGATGCAAGCAAAGGAGGGCGCACAGGATCGCTAGAATCTGCGCCTTTAGATTTTCCTTGACAATATTATATATAATATCTAAAACACCCCTTCGCTTTCAGGGTTATAATTTTTAGGAGTATATTATAGTGGAATACAAAACCAATAAAATAGGCTTGAGCGCATTGGCGCTTGGGCATTTGACCGTTGATATGCAAACCAGTTCGTTGGCGGTAATGATACCTTTTCTTTACGCTACTTTCAAACTGGATTACGGCGCTGCTGCGCTGATTATCACCCTTAACAGCCTCACCTCTTCTTTTATCCAGCCATTATTCGGAATATTGAGCGATAAAAAGCCGCTGGCATGGCTACTACCGCTTGGTTGCGTAATGGCGGCGGTGGGGATGGTATTGGTTTTGTTTATGCCGGACTACTGGTTGGTATTGCTGGCAGTGATTTTCAGCGGACTTGGTTCAGCCGCTTACCACCCGGAAGGCTCTCGCAATGCCAATTATGTGAGTGGACCTAACAAAGCAACAGGGGTTTCCTTTTTCTTTGTAGGCGGTAATTTGGGCTTTACCCTAGGTCCGATATACCTCACTTTTATGGTGGCGATATTTGGCACTCCCGGCGCGTTGGCTTTACTCATACCGGGCGCAATCGGTTTTATCGCGCTTTTGCGGTTGCAACCGCTGCTTTCTCGTTATCGGGCGGCTGCCGTTGCGCGTCAAATTGGCAAGAAAAAAGCTAGAGTGATAGTGTCGAATGGGCAAAGCGTGCGGGTTACAATGTCAATTTTGATGGGTGTTATCAGCCTTCGCTCGGTTATTCAAACCGGAATGGTAGCCT
The DNA here is from genome assembly GCF_037138995.1 of Candidatus Chlorohelix sp. Taxonomy (NCBI): domain Bacteria; kingdom Bacillati; phylum Chloroflexota; class Chloroflexia; order Candidatus Chloroheliales; family Candidatus Chloroheliaceae; genus Candidatus Chlorohelix; species Candidatus Chlorohelix sp. The sequence continues at coordinate 4,847 of NZ_JBAXHI010000036.1, forward strand.
TTATTCCGCTCTATTTTATCAATCAGGAGGGCGGCAAAGAATACGGGGCATTCCTGCTCTCAGCTTTTCTTTTTGCGGGAGCGGTTGGCACTTTATTAGGCGGACGTTTAGCCGACTTGCTCGGCACTCGTACTATTATGATTGGTTCGATGTTAATCACCTTTGCCACTCTGCTACTATTCCTGAATTCAAGCGGGTTTATTCAGGTAATTTCGCTGGCGATTGCAGGCGCTGCGCTTATTTCGGCTTCTTCGCTCACGGTGGTGCTGGCGCAAGCGGCTATGCCCGATAATATCGGGCTGGCATCCGGTTTGACTTTGGGGTTAGGCTTTGGGGCTGGAGGGATAGGCGCGGCAGCTTTAGGCAAATATGCCGACTTTGCCGGTTTGGGGCAAACCATGTTTGTGATTGCGCTTTTGCCGTTAGGGGTAATGTTGCTTAGTTGGCTTTTGCGCCCGGAGAGAAAAGAGCCACAGGTTATTTCGCCGGAGCAGGTTTCTGCCTCTGTGTGAAGTTAATATGAGCCGCTATTTTATATTGTGGAACAATTGCGGTTGGCAATAGCCCAAAGGAAATTATAGCCCTGTCAGAATTGGCGGCTTGCTTGAGAAACCTTTAGCCCTATCTACCAAGCTTTAAAGCTGTTAACTATATTGCTGAAGATATTCGGCGAAGCGAACCCAGCAATAATATAACCACGATTATTTTTAGTTAAATAAACGCTGGTATATATTTTTGACATCTCATGTCCGGCGGTTGCACCTGCCATATTGACATCTAGCCGCAAAGCCGTAACGCCATCAATCGTCAATTCGGTGAGATTTCCGCTTGTGCCGTAAGAGGTACGCGCTGTCAAGAAGTCGCGTGCGTTAGTACCGCTTTCCACTGCATAACTCAGCACATCAATTTTGCTGAAGTTTTGCATTAGGTTGTTGCCGCTATTATCATGGTATAGGCGCGGGTCAATCAATCCGCCCTCTTGCACATCTACTGGAAGCGCCGAAGTAATAGTGGTGACTCCGGCTTTCTCATTTTCCACATTTACTTGCCAATTTGCCGGGAAACTTATAGAGAAATGGTTAAGCTCGTTGCGAAATTCTACATAATTGTCGGATGTATCTGCGCTAATACGGCTGGTATTGAAGAAAAACAGTATAAGAACAGCCAATGCCAGAAGTGCAAGCGCTAAAAGATTCAGTAAATAGAAACCTGCGTAAGTTTTATGGGTTCTAACTTGTTGTACTATCATTTTTACACCCTCACCCTCTACAATGTTTAATTGGGGTAGGTAACCGAGAATAGCCAAAAGCTGTTAATGCTGTATGTATTTAACCAGAAATTTCAACGGGGTGATGTGACGAATTTCACGTTTATGCTGAACTAAATAGTAATTATTATTGTACAGGAATTTGTGATTAAAGCTATACTACTTTTGTACTAACGATGGTCGAAAATTTATGAACCTACCGATATTTTTAATGTTTTCAAGAGCATTGCATCACATTTTATTAATGCACAAAAAACTTAAAAGTTGCCGGGAAACCACCCGCAATAGAGTAAATCAGCAGATACTAGAAACAGAGGCAATGGGTTAAGTTAGCGTGGAATATATACCGGAAACCAATACGGGCGATAGGGGTGGGTTTGCCCATTGTCATTACTATACTCTGTGATAATGTTTTGAGTAGAAGCTGCTTGTAGAAAGTCCACAAATTTTCTAGAAAGATTTATGTCTTGACCGGGGATACTTATATAATTGCGAATCGCCGCTTCATAGCTTATAAACAGAGCGTAATCTTTATCAAAAATGATTTTTGATTTACCTTCTTGACGATTATTTAAGTACACATTTAGGGGTATTATTGTATAACCGTGTGCGTTTTCAGCTATTCGCAATAGCTCAATCATTCCTGCATCTTCTACTTTGTAACCCTTACCGCGTGATGGTATATCGTATTTACCCATCATATTCCAGAGGTTTTCTACCTGACTTGCCAGACCCGGTTCGCGCCCGGCTACAAAATAGAGCGCATTCGAATCGGCGATACGCTGAAGACCTTTCGCCACATTAGGTTGTGCGGCAATTCCGGCGGGGTCATTGGCAGGCGCTATCATTACCAGTTGGCTCCATAGCACCTGTTTTCGTTCTGCGAAAGGCATTTCAAAGGGTAGCGCGGTTGGGGTTGGAGTTGGTTGAGGTGCGGCGGTTGGCGTAGGGTCAGGGATACCAGAAAAGGGTTTAAGTGGTGGTGCTTCTCCTGCGAACTTGAGCAATTCTTCTCCACCGCTAACCAATAACACATCCACCCCGCCCGCTTTAGCATAACGAATCGCTTCGCTGGTATCCACTGGAAGAGCCTTAATTTTTATGTTGTTTTCTTTTTCAAATGTGGGGATAAGTTTTGTGATTAAGCCATCCTGAAGCAGACTCTGGTCAACTGCTACCACAAGCCAGCGGGTTTCGCTCTCTTTCCGCTCAAGCGAACAGCCGCCTAATAAAAATAGTGGCAGAAATAGAAAAAGTACCAGAGTGAGATTTTGTAACCATCGGCAGGAGAACACTACTGTACCTGTTTCTCCTCGCTTAGGCGTAGCAGGGCTGATTGCGCTTTCTCCAGAGCATCTTTAATGATTTTGAGGTATATTTCCTTGCTGGTTTTCGATTCTAAGCTTATTTCTGTATCTTGCGCCACTAGTCCGGTTAACTTATCAACCGCCATCATGGCTACTTTCAGGGGTTGGGTAAGCTCCCCGGTGAACGCGGCAATCACCCCTTGAATTGCTTCAAGTTGGCTTTTTTCCCGCTCGTACATGAGTAGCTCATCCTGAACTTCGGCAACCTTATCCAAAGCTTCCAGCATTTTGTCCTGTGCTGCTTTGATTCGCAGCATGCTAACAATGGTGACTTTCAACTCTTCTTTGGAGATAGGTTTGTTCAGATAGGCATCCACCCCGCTATTAAGGCTGGCAAGCCTAATGCTTTCGATGTTTCCGGCGGCGGTTAGCATTACTATGGGGATGTAGAGCAAGTCATGGCGGCGACGTATTCGCCTTGCCAGTTCCTGACCGTCCATTCCAGGCATCATATAGTCAATACACAAAATATCGGGCGAAAACTCGTCCAACATTTGCAAGCTTTCTTCGCCACTGCTCGCAATTGCTACCTTGTAGCCTTCTTTACGCAACACATAGGCAAGGCTTTCCTGTGTAGCAGAATCATCATCAACCAGCAAAATACGCGCAGGTTCTGTTGCGCGAATCTTAGCCAGATCGTACCTGATTTTTTTGGATTTATTATTTTGAGTTTCTGACTTGTTTTGCTCTTCAGGAACGCTCATTCCCTGAATCTCTCTTGAAATGATTACCAATTTGAAATTTATCATGATAACGGTACTGCAATATATTTACGTATGATACCATTTTTTTAGCGTTTTGCACACTAAAATTAGTTAATATTTGCTACATTATCTGAACAGTGGTCCGTCTTGTGGCAGCACTTGTCCAACATTGTTTCTATTGCTACAATACTCATACAATCCGTCTATTGTGCTTAAGGTGGTTTTACTAACTTCTTTTTATCACACTATGACGGATTTGTGTTGCTTTTTTCTTTTCTTTTTTGTTGTGTGTACTCACTAGGAAGCGTTTGGAATTGGCGCAATATTGGATTACGGGCTAGGCAACCAATTGGAAAGAACGAAACGATAGAAATGTCCGAATATAGAATCATATAGTTAGTTGTAACTTGAATCGAAAGGAACTGCAATGTCGAACGAATACGAGGAAAAATATGTTGCAGCAGCAAAAGCTATAGCGTCTGCACAAGCTCTAATCATAGGGGCAGGGGCAGGAATGGGCGTTGACTCTGGGCTACCGGACTTCCGGGGCGATACCGGCTTTTGGGAAGCCTACCCGGTGTATGGGCAGCATAACAAAAGCTTCTCGGCGATGGCTAACCCTACTTGGTTCAAAAACGACCCGGCAATGGCGTGGGGTTTCTACGGACATCGGCTGGAGTTATACCGCGATACCGTACCTCATCAAGGCTTTCAAATCCTGCGGAAGTGGGGAGAGCGAATGCAGCACGGCTATTTTGTGTTCACCTCCAACGTGGATGGGCAATTTCAGAAGGCAGGCTTTGACTCGGCGCGTATTGCAGAAATACACGGCTCAATTCATCAGATGCAATGTACCGCCAATTGCGGAGTGGGGATAATAGACGCTGCGCCTTTTCAAGTCAACATCAATATGGAGACTATGCGGGCTGCCGAACCTCTCCCAACCTGCCCGAAGTGCGGCGCTTTACTGCGTCCAAATATTATGATGTTTGGGGATTGGGGCTGGGACTCTCAACGTACCCAAAAACAGGAGAACCGCTTGCATAATTGGATGTCGGGATTGCGGAGCGCAAAGGCACAAGTGGTAGTGATAGAGTTGGGGGCTGGTACAGCAATTCCGTCGGTGCGTAGTTTCTGCGAGAATGAAAGTGCGCGTACAGGAACTACCCTAATTCGCATCAACCTACGAGACTACAAAGTGCCTTCAGGAGCAATTGGCTTATCGTCAGGTGCGCTGGAAGCGCTAACCAGACTCGATGTCGCACAAGGCTGAAAAATTACCAGAACATCATAGTAAATTGACGTTTTGCTTAAAGGAGGAATACATGTACCACTACGTCGGGAAAACTGCGCTAATCACCGGAGCCTCTTCTGGTATCGGAGAGGTTTTTGCCAGAGCGTTGGCGAAGCGCGGAATGAACTTAATAATAGTTGCACGTACCGAAAGTAAGCTGAGAAACTTGGCGCACGAATTGAGCAACCAATATAAGGTTAACGTGGACATACTTTCGATAGATTTGGGGAAGCCCGGCGCGGCGCAAAGTGTCCACCAAATTACCCGCGAGGCAGGATGGCGGGTAGATTTATTGGTGAACAATGCCGGATTTTCTACACTGGGCGCATTTGAAACTATATCACCGGAGTTGGAACAGCAGTGTGTGATGGTGAATATAGCAGCCTTACTGGATTTAACCCACGCCTATATTCCTGACATGCTGGAGCAAGGCGAAGGGGCTATTATAAATTTGGCATCGGTACTGAGCTTCGTAGGTGGCGGCAGGCAGGCGACTTATGCCGCCACAAAAGCTTTTGTGTTTTCCCTGAGTCAGGCGCTATGGACAGATTATCGGAAGCGTGGCATACGAGTGTTTGCGCTTTGTCCGGGTCCGGTTTCTACCGGTTTCTTTGATGTGATGGGGTCAAAAGCAAAGCTGAATTTTATGGGGCTGATGGATAAACCAGAAAGGGTAGTAGAGGTTGGTCTAAAAGCCTTTGAGAAAGGAAAACCCTATGAGCTGGTTAGTTGGTTTACAAATGCAACGGCGTTTGCCACCCGAATTTTGCCTCGCACCTTGATGAGCCGGATTGTATATTTTATGACTGTTTTCATCTACAAATCTGATGGGAAATAGCGATAGAAGGAATCAGTTACCGCTAAAAATGCGGGCAAAACCATTAGTAGGGTTCATCAGGCGGCAGGTTTAAGAGCAGCAAAGGGCTGACCTGTGGCACTGGGTACGTCTTCAAGCCCGCCATACAGATATAAATAAAAATGCCTCTTTCCTATAGCGGGAAAGAGGCATCTATAATCTATCAACTTATAAAAAGTGCCGTAAAACCACGCGGCTTTAGCCGCTGTAGATATAAAGCGCACCTTACTCGCGCAAGCGAGCCGTAGTAATCCCACAGTTAGTACGTTTGTTTGTAATTTGAACTCATTTCTGCTATACTCCCCTCGTAGTTTGCACCTAAACAAAATAATAGTGTTAGCGGGTTTCAGGGTAAGTCCTTCCCCTGAGTAAAAGCACTAAGGCTTTTGCGTAAGTGTCATTCAATCACCGGGTCAGCTATACAATCGCTATTCGGTGGAATGTCTGCAACTCTAATTGCTGTAGGACTATACAGCATCGGTGCAATACCGTAGAAGCCCTTTCGCTTTAGCGATAGGGAGTAGTCACTTTATGGCGTAAGTTACCTGCACATTTACCACTACTTTGAACTGACCACCTTCAATAGCTGTAGAAGTATCGCCGCCCCCGGAGGGCATCGCTACTGGTTGCGCCTTCAGATAATCATTTGAACGACTTGTCCCAGTTTCGGCTACATTGATTACGCCCCCTAGCGTAAACCCGCCCGCTTGTGCCAATTGCTCGGCTTTGGTGCGTGCATCTGCCATCGCGCTAACTCGTGCCTGTTTAATCAGGTCAATTTCTTTGTCACGCCCAAAAGTTATACCATAAATCTGGTTTGCGCCCGCTTTGCCAACTTCATCCAGAATTGCGCCTGCTTTGTTTAAATCGCGCACCGTAACTATGATAGTTGAATTAATGTTGTAACCGTCCAGACGGGGAGATTGCCCTTGATTATAAATATAGTTAGGGTTGAGGCTGTAGCCCGAAGTTTGGATGTCCTCATCTTTGATGTTTTGTGCTTTCAGCGCAGCGTTAATACCGTCCATTTTGTCGGCGGCTTGTTTTTGCGCGTCCGTTACAGTTGATGCTTTTAAGGTGACACCTACATTGAAGCTCAATAAATCCGGCTTTACCATAACCCAGCCTTCACCGCTAACCGCTACGCCATTTTGTGAACCTCCGGTAGCTGCACTTTGCGCTTCAGCACTATTGGAAGGTTTGCTGGTAAAGACTAACCCGCCCAACACGCCTGCTATTGCCGCAACCAACACCAAACCGATAAATAAACTTACACGTTTCAGATTCATATAAATCATCCTTTCATGTATTTTTTCACAGTTCCTGTTCTCCACTATTTATAACGCAGACGGAAATTGAAAAATCACAGGATTCTAAAAAAATTATTTCCCGTGCAAAATGGTTCTGGCTCGTTCGAGGTCAAAGGGGATGTTGAGATGTTCGAATATTTCAATAGCACAATTCAAGTGGGTTTTACGTTCTTCGCCATAACTATGTCTGCCGATTTCAAAATGTGCCAGCCCTTGCTCGTAAGGCATACCCAATCGCAAGGCGTGTCTAAGGCTACTGATCCATAGTTTGTGCGCTTTATCTGTATTCCCTGAAAGCCAGTAGTATAAGCCCCGATATAACGTTGCGCGTGGTAATCCAATCGGAAAAATACGCGCGTATTTATCCATTGCTTTGCACGCTTTTAAAGTCGAGTCGTGGATTTCGCCAAGTGAAAATCGAAACTCTTTTGCTGCTCTCGTGCTTGATTCACTCTCCCAAAGTCCCAGATAAACTTCTGCCACTCCGCTATAACCTTCATAAGAATATACGGTAGAAGGGGGAGCTTGTGCTATTAACCGGGCGGCGGTAGCAGCAGCCTGCCGGGCAGCATATTGCCATTCCTGCAACCGCAAACGCGCCGATGCCAACAATCCATAGAAACGGATTTCATCCACTTTATCCAGCGTTTCAGTTAACAGACTTGATGCCATTTCCAAATAGCCGATTACCTCATTACTTTTCCCGGTGCGTAAAGTGCAAGCAGCTTGCCCTAATAGCGCCCATGCCTGTGACTGTGCATGTCCGTTGCTGTGCGCCTTGTTATAAAGTTCGTTATAGTATTCTGAGGCTTCGGAATAACTACCCCGATGTTGAGCTACATATCCCAACAATACTAAGCTTTCCTCCCAACTACGTCGGTTGCCAAACTCCTCGTTAATTCGTACTGCTTTTTCAAGAGATTCATAGGCTTTCCTCCAATCTCCTTTGCCCAGACGGTAGGTTCCGGTGGCTTGAAAAACCCATGCTTTAACCGGAGATTGTTCAATATTTTGTACCATCTTTCCGGCTGTCTGGTCGTAAGCTTCGGCAAACTGACCAAGTCCCATCAAGCTAAGCGCAATACACATATTTGCGTAAAGCCGGGCGCGTTCTGGAGTTTGCTTGGTATATTCCGCTAGATTTATCGCCTGAAACGATGAATAAACTGAAGGCATTGTGGCGTTATCAAAATAATGAACCTGCCCTAATCCTTCATAAGCTTTCGCTGCTTGCAATAAGGTTTCGGAGTCGAGTTCCGTTTTTGGCGGCAATAAGAGTCTTACCAACCCGGATTTCCCTCTTGCACGGTGCAATGTTTGTACACCAGCCTGTTTTATCAGGCTCAACGCCAATTTTCGGCGGGTTTCAGGAAAAGGCACACCTAGTATAGACAATGCTTTTTCAAGATGAATGCGGCTTTCATCTAAATTACCCAAACCATAATGAGCTTCCCCAAGTTGACGCTCCCATTGTGCATTTATCAAGGCTTGAGAAGTTAGGTTGTTTCCAGAGTTAGCCCCAACCCCAAATCGCTCACCGAAAATTATCAAGGCTTCACTGAAAAAACGCACCGACTCTTGGTATGAACCGCCTCGAAGCGCTTCTTCACCGGCTTTACCCAAATATTCGAGCGCTTTTATCCTAACTTCGGCTTTCCTCCAATGGTGCGCCAGCAGCGCGTAAAGCGGCGTTAGGTCATCCGCATAGGATTGCTCATACCATTCCCCGATTGCGCGGTGCAATTGCCGCCTTTGGGAGAATAGCATAAGGTTATAGGTAACTTCCTGTGTAATTACATGCTTGAAAATATAGGTAAGTTCGGGGTCAGGCGATTCTAACGGAGTCAAATCTAGTTGCGCCATTATTGAGAGGTGGTCGGGAAGTTTTGCCCTGTCTTGTTCAACTGGATAAATGTCCCTTAGGATACGATAGGCAAAGATACGCCCGATTACGCTGGCGGTTTTTAGAGTTAATTGCTGTTCCGGGCTAAGCAAATCTATACGGCTGGTGATAACTCCTTCAACTGTATCAGGCAGGTTGAGGTTACTTAAATCTCCGGCAGAAGGCGCAACCCGGCACTCACTTTTAATGATTTGGATTACTCCTGTATCTCTTAAAGCGTATGCCAATTCCTCAACAAAGAAAGGATTACCCTGAGCCTTGTTGCGTATTAAATTTGCCACCGATTCTGGTAATTCTACTACTCCCAACCGTTCACATGCCAATTCAACCACATCTTTTGGTTGCAAGGTATCCAGTTGTAATGATGTAGCTTCTTTAGTTTGGGCTAATTGCCGCAACTCAGAAGCATTGGTTTCTTCTAGAGGTCGTAAAGCAATTACCAGCAAAAGATGAGGCAGTTCACGTTTGGCTTGCACTGCTAAAGCCCAAGAAAGTGAATCTAACCAATGTGCGTCTTCCAATATAACTACTTTCGGTGAGCGCGTAGTGGATACCTCTAAGACTTTCAACAAAATGTGGAGAGTATTGTCGGCACGCGCCTGCCCTGCAAGTTGGTTAGTTATCTCGTTTTCTGGCAAGTCAAGCATTAGAACCGTATTTAGTAATGGGGCAAGCTTCAAAAGATCCGGCTCAAGCTCTAGCAGGTCAAGAATATGACGGCGGCGGTCTTCAGGTTCAGCCAAAATCTCAAGGTCGAAAAGCTGGCTGAAAATACTGCGCCAAGCATAATATGGAGTAGATTTCTCAATCGAGTCGCCTGCGCCTGAAAAAACAGTGACACGCATTTCACCCGCTTTAAGTATCAATTCCTGTACTAAACGCGATTTCCCGATACCAGCTTCGCCCTCGATTAGGATAACGCCGCCTTGTTTCTCTGTTTTCAAAGCTACCAGCTTTTCCTCAAGCTGTTCCAATTCTTTTTTGCGCCCTACCAGCGCGTTAAATTGACGGTGGTCGCGTTTTACCGTTCCGGTAGGGCGAAATACTGCGACCAGTCCGCTTTTACCTTTTAGGGTGATAGGAGAAAGGGATTCAAAATTGAAATTTGATTGGCTTGCTTGGAAGGTAGCGGTATCACACAGGATTTCATCTTCGCTTGCTTGCATAAGTCTTGCAGCAAGGTTTACTACATCTCCTATTACAGTATATTCGCGCCGCCTTTCATTGCCTACCAGACCGCAAAAGACGCGCCCAGTGGATACTCCAATAGGCTTGTGGTATCCCAGTTCCCGCATTCGCGCATGAATTGTCAGAGCAGCTTTCAAGCCTCGCGCGGGGTCATCTTCATGCGACAGCGGCGGCATGCCGAACCCTGCTACTAATGTAGCGCCTTTATCATCTATACTTAGCTTATTGATGCTGCCTTCGTAGTGGTAGATGATTTTCTGTAATTCTTGTATTAGGGTTTGCGCTTTTTCTAATGTTCCCTTTTCAGAAAAATTAAAGGAGGGGAGATTAATGAATAGAACAGTAATGCGCCTTAACTCTTCCAGCCAATCGCTTTGTCCGGTGTTAAGGCGTGCCAGCACCGTTTCCGGTATATAGGAACGAATCCAAAGTTCGGCTTCAGGCGTAGTTTCCGGCAAGAAAAGCGGAGCCGGTTCAGGTAGTTCCAGCACTGCTGAAAGATTAACATTGCCGCCTTCTCGAAGCTTTCCGCGACACTTTCGACTTACTAATTCCCATGCTTCGGGCGATAGAAGCGCCTCTCCGGGTTGGGCAACCCCGATAGCGTTGTTCATTTGAGCCAGGGGAGTGCCAGTGAGTTGTACTTCCCAGCGAGGCGGTAGCTGATTACCGTTCTTGTCCTGAAAATTAACGCCACCCAAATGTATAGTGAATAATTCTCCTGCGCCAATACCGATTCGTATGAACAGGCGGGCTACTTCAGAGGGGGCGTAATCGTTCAACCTTTCTTGAATCTCAATGGCACATTGAGTAGCGCGTAATACGGCGGTTTCAAGAGTATCTTTGGTATTGCTCACATTCCATACTGCTAACACTCCGTCTCCGGCGAATTTTACTACATCTCCTCCGTGCAAAAGCACACATTCGATAAGTTGCCCGAAGTAGTTGTTAAGCAACGCGCTGAGAGTTTCAGCACCAACCGGACCACGTTGCGCCAATTGCTCAGCGAGAGTGGTAAAGCCTGAAATATCGGCGAACAGAGTAGCGGCGGGGAAATGCTCTACTTGGGGTTTGTCATAGATGGCTAATGGATCAAGCCCTCTCCGCACTACCAGCGCCGGAACATAACTAGCGAGGGCTTCCGGTAGCGTTGTCATTTTAACTCCGTTTTACCCGCAATGAAATGCAACTTAAATCCTACTTAACATTTAACAAATTAGCTATTCTTATTGTACACCAATAAAGATAAGATTAAAATTTAACACTTTTCAAGTCATAATATGTTATCAATTTCAGGTGAATTTGAGCTTTGAATCCGCTATAATAGGCTTCTGGAAGCTTCATAGGAGTGCTGAAAATGGTGAAAATTCTTCTTGTGGAAGACAATGAGATGAACCGGCATATGCTTTCCCGGCATCTTGAATGTAATGGTTTTGAAGTAATACATGCGGTTGATGGCGGGCAAAGCTTGACGGTAGCCGGAATTGAACAGCCTGACCTGATTCTGATGGATATGAGCTTGCCTGTCTTGGACGGCTGGGAAGCAACCCGCCGCTTAAAAGCTAACCCAATGACCAGAAAAATCCCGGTTATTGCGCTTACCGCTCACGCTATGTCAGGAGACCGCGATAAAGCTTTTGCAGCGGGTTGTGATGATTATGATACCAAGCCCCTAGAATTAACCCGCTTGTTAGATAAAATGCTGGTATTGTTAGGGAAATAACCTATATCTTGAGAATGTTTGACTCATGCTCTTTATAGGAGTATTATATATCAGTAATAACAACGCGGGGTGGAGCAGTGGCAGCTCGTTGGGCTCATAACCCAAAGGTCGTAGGTTCGAATCCTGCCCCCGCAACTTATCTTTTTACTACCGTCACACATACGCCAAGTTGCGATGTGTGATTTTTATTTTGACCACTATTATGAGCTTAAATACCGCTTTAAATCAATTTTTTGATAAGTACGCTCAGCGAATGACTTCGAGTTTTAGCCCTATTCGTGTGTTGGTTGGGGTTTCGGGCGGACCCGACTCGGTAGCTCTTTTGCATGCTTTGGTAGGCTTGAAAGAAGCCTTGAATCTTGAAATTCACGTAGCGCATTTAAATCATGGTATTCGTGGCGAAGAAGCCAAAGATGATTACGATTACGTCATAGAATTGTGCAAGTCGCTTTCGGTGCAATGCCATCTGAAAGATCAGGATGTCCCCGCTCTGGCAAAGTTGCTAGGCGCGAGTTTGGAAGAAGCTGCCCGCCGCACCCGCTACAAGTTTTTCGGCGAAATAATGACCAATTTCGACTTTCCTCTGCTATTGGTAGCGCATACTGCCAATGATCAGGCTGAAACGGTGTTGATGCGTTTATTACGCGGTTCGGGTTTGCAAGGCTTAGCGGGCATATTGCCGCTTTCTCACTTGCCCTATAGCGAGGCAGCTAATTTATGGGTAGGTCGCCCTTTGCTGGAAATATGGCGCAATGAAATTGAAGATTATTGCTCTGTTCACAAGTTGACACCACACCATGATTCTACTAACCATGATATGCGCTATACCCGTAACCGTATTCGGCATGAGCTTTTGCCTTTACTGGAAGAAAAATATCAGCATGGAGCTGCCGCCAGCCTTGCCCGTTTTGCTAATTTGGCAGCGGACGAAGAGGAATGGCTGGATGAACTAACGGCGGCGGCGCTTTCTAGCGTTGCAGTGGAGCAGGAAGGCTGGATTAATCTAGCTTCCGAGAGAATTGTTGCTTATGAAGAGTGGGCGAGCATAGTTAGGGCTAATCAAAGCGGGAGTTTCTTCATTGAACCCAAGATAGCTAGAGATTGGGATGACCGTTATATTGTATTCAACCTTGCCGGGTTTTCACGCTTCCCGTTGGCTTTACAGCGACGGACGCTTCGATTGGCTTATTTCCGGCTCAAAGAGCGCTTGGAGAACTTGGAACATAAGCATATCGAAGGTATTTTAGCTAACCTCGATAAAGTAGGCTGGAAAATAATATTGCCGGGGAATATGCAAGCGCAGGTTTACAATGAGAATCTGGTGTTAGGTTTTCGGGGACAGCTAATTCCCGATTTTGGATTGCTGCTGGATGAAGCTCAGGCAATTGAAATAGAAGCTCCTGCTCGCATAAATTTCAAAGGGGCATTGCTTGAATGTGATGTATTTGAAGTAGATGAAGAAATTGATTGGGTAACAGACCGTTGGGTGGCAAGGTTGGATGCCGATAAAACGGGCGCAAAGCTGCTAATTCGAGGGCGAAACATCGGAGAACGCTTTAAACCTTTAGGTGCGCCCGGTCGTAAGAAATTGCAGGATTACATGGTAGATGTGGCAATCCCACGCCAATTTCGGGAGCGGTATCCTTTGGTAGTGCGGCTACCGCAATCTGCCGAAGATAGTGATAAAATTGTATGGGTGGTAGGGTTTGCTATCGGGGATGAGTTCAAGGTGACAGATGAAACCAGCCGAATTTTAAGGCTTTCAATCAGTTTTACATGAATCCATAAGGAAGGGCTATTGCATGCAGGAGCAGAACAATATTGAAGACAATATAGCTCGGATTTTGATTGATGAAGAAACTTTACAGGCGAAAATAACAGAACTGGCAATTAGAATTACCAGCGATTACAGCGGGCAAGATCTCTTGCTAGTTGGTGCGCTTAAGGGTGCGGTAATGTTTATGGTTGATTTGTCGTTGCAAATCAATCTTCCTCTGGAAATGGATTTCATGGCAATATCCAGCTATGGTTCCAGCACCCGGTCGAGCGGGGTTGTGCGTATCATGAAAGACCTTGATAAACCAATTGAAGGTCGCAATGTGCTTATTGTAGAAGATATTGTGGATAGCGGGTTGACTCTCAATTACCTTTCTGATAATTTGTGGGCGCGTAACCCTAACTCCTTGCGTATCTGCGCCCTACTCAACAAGCCGTCCCGCCGAGTTAGCAATGTGGAAATTGATTATATCGGCTTTGATATTCCAGATGAGTTTGTGGTAGGATATGGGCTTGATTTTGCCGAACGCTATCGCAACTTGTCTTATATCGGGGTTCTCAAGCCCGATGTTATTACTAGCGCTCTCGAAGAAGAAAAGCAATAAAAATCATTTCATAACAGGAATTTATGATTAAAGCTATAGTGGCTGATTACGGTGGGGTGTTGGTTGAAGCTCCTTCCGGGCGCATCAATGTTGCAAAATATGCCGATGCGTTGGGAATTGACCCGCTAAAATTTAAGGCGGGCATTTTTGGTGAGCAGAATAAATTGTGGAACCGTGCTAAGGTTGGGTTGATTTCAGAGGCAGAATATTGGGCTGGAGTCGAAAAAATCTTGCAAATAGGCAGCGAAAAAATCGAGTGGGTAAGGCTAGGCTTTTATCATTCGGTGCCGGTTCAGACCGAGTTTGTAGATTATCTGAAATCGCTGAAGGCTAATTATAAACTTGCCATACTGAGCAACGCTATTCCTTCTTTTACGGAAAACTGGAGAGCTTTAGGTTTTTATGACTGGTTTGATGAAGCGATAAATTCCAGTATAGTTGGGCTTGCCAAGCCAGACCCCGCGATTTACCGTTTAGTCGCCGATAGTTTGGGAGTTGCGCCGGAGGAATGCGTTTTCGTGGACGACCAGAGCAAGAATTTGGAAAATGCTATGAAGCTTGGCTTTAGCGTTATTCATTTTCAGAATGAAACTCAGGTAATTGAGCAGCTAAAGGCGCTTATTTTGGATATAGAATAACCGCTAGGACACCGGGTTATAATTCTTCCCGGTGTTTTCCCCCTAGCGGCTATTATTCCATCTTAAATCAGGTCGGCGATTTGCGCCGGGCTATCTGCAACCTTAATACCGTACTTTTTGAATGCGGCAATTTTCTCAGCCGCAGTACCTTCACCGCCGCTAATAATTGCGCCTGCATGCCCCATGCGCTTGCCCGCCGGAGCGGTTTGTCCTGCGATAAAGCCTAGCACTGGTTTAGTGACATGATGTGCCACGTATTCGGCTGCCAGTATTTCAGCATTACCGCCGATTTCACCTAACATCACTATTATTTCGGTGTTGGGGTCTTTCTCGAATAGTTCCAGCACATCTATAAAGCTAGTGCCGATAATCGGGTCGCCCCCGATACCCACCGCAGTGCTTTGCCCATAACCTTTTAATGTTAGAGCATTCACTACTTCGTAGGTAAGCGTCCCGCTCTTGCTCACTACCCCGATATTGCCGGGAGTGTGGATATAGCCGGGCATGATGCCTACTTTAGCTTCGCCGGGAGTAATAACACCGGGGCAGTTAGGTCCAATCAAGCGTGCGCCCTTGCGTTTTACATGGTGGAAAACCTTGATCATATCCTGTACTGCAATGCCTTCAGTGATGCAGATAATCAGTTCAATGCCGGCATCAGCCGCTTCCAAAATTGCGTCTGGAGCGAATGGAGCAGGCACATAAATTATCGAAGTATTGGCGCGAGTCAGGTCAACTGCTTGCTGCACGGTGTCAAAAACCGGTACGGTTTCAAATTTAGTACCACCCTTACCGGGAGTAGTGCCTGCCACAACCGGAGTGCCATATTGTAGCATCTGGGTGGTGTGGTAGCCACCCTCTTTTCCGGTGATACCCTGCACCAGAAGCCGGGTGTTTTTGCCTACCAGTATGCTCATTTTCCAGCCTCTCTTTCATTGGCAATTGTCACCACTTTTTGCGCTGCTTCTGCTAGAGTTTCGGCACTACTTAGGTTTGCTTCTTCCAGAATCTTGCGCCCTTCTATACTGTTAGTACCCACAAGGCGAATGACAATTGGGATGCTGGTTTTGATTTCGGTCAACCCGGCAATAATACCTCTTGCTACATCATCTCCACGAGTGATGCCGCCAAAGATGTTGAACAGAATAGCATTAACATTAGGGTCGCTTAGAATAATGCGAATTGCCGCGGTTACTTTTTCGGCTTTTGCGCCGCCGCCAATATCTAGGAAGTTGGCAGGTTCGCCTCCGTAGAGTTTGAGCGAATCCATAGTTGCCATTGCCAGACCTGCGCCGTTAACCACACAACCGATGTTACCATCTAGCTTTACATAACTCAAGCCAGCATTACGAGCTTCAATTTCAGCCGGTTCTTCCTCATCAAGGTCACGCAGCGACTCAAATAATTTTTTGTGGCGGAACTCGGCGTTATCGTCAAACACTAGTTTGGCATCTAACGCCAGCCAATCACCTTGTTCGGTAATAACCAGCGGATTGATTTCGAGAATCTCGCAATCATTTGATATGAAGGCTTTATAAAGTTCTTTGGCAATGGTCATAAAGCCACGTTGCTTATCGGCGGGCAACCCCAACCCGATGGCGATGTCGCGTGCCTGATAATCGAGCAACCCCATGAAGGGATCGGCTAATACTTTGATGATTTTTTCAGGGTTTTCTTTGGCAACGTCTTCAATTTCCATACCGCCTTCGGCGCTAGCCATAATGGTAATGCCTTTGGAAGCGCGGTCAATAATCATGCCCAAATAATATTCCTTGGCAATATCGGCGGCATCCGTAATTAGCACCTTCTTAACGGTACTGCCTTTAATATCCATTCCCAGAATTTTGGTAGCATTCTGCTCAGCCGAATCAACGGTGGGACTAAACTTCACGCCGCCTGCCTTGCCACGCCCACCCGCATGCACCTGTGCTTTGACGACCACCGCTTTACCGAATTTCTCGGCAATTGCTCTGGCATCAGCAGGAGTAGTGGCAACTTCGCCTTTCTGCACCGGTATAGCATATTGGCGCAGAATTTCTTTGGCCTGATACTCATGTATCTTCATGGCCTCTCCTTTTTAATTTGAATTATTGAGGTTAAGCGCAACAATTTGCGCACCCACCGAGAAAATTATTTTTCCACAAACGCTGGATAAATTGTACTCTAGCCACCCATCCTTCGCAACTTATTGGGTTGACGCTAGACTATACAATGTTGCTAAATTATATATAGGTTAGGTTATGTAATTCACAACAAGGCTTTTGTATAGGCATTGGTATGCTATAATGAACCTAGTTTTAGCAGGTATAGCTATAATTCTAGCTTGTCGAGTATAACATAATGTATCACAAACTTTTATTTTATTAATAAGTATGACTTCATTTCCAGCAAATCTGAAAACTCGGATTATCAACGCCGATGACTCCCGCGCAATCTCGATTATAGCTGATGAGATTCGCCGGGGTAATTTAGCTGCTTTTCCAACCGATACTGTTTATGGAGTTGGTACTATTGCTTCCAATGCCGAGGCGGTTACGCGCTTGTACAATGTAAAGGGGCGGCGTATGCAAAAGCCAATTCCGATTCTGGTAAAAGGCCCGGAGCAACTGCCGCTGGTTGCCAGAGAGGTGAACGATTTGGCAAACCTTTTGATAGAGAAATTTTGGCCCGGCGCTCTTACCCTTATCCTGCCTCGCCATCCAGACCTGCCAGATGTTATTTGCGCTGGCGGTGATACAATCGCGGTGCGAATGCCCGCGCATGTCCTAACACTGGCGCTTATTCGCGAGGTTGGCTCGCCTTTGGCGGCAACTAGTGCCAACCAAAGCGGCAAGGATAGCCCTTTAGATGTGCATGGTGTGTTGCTGAACCTTAAAGGGCGTATTGAGGTAGTGTTAGATGGCGGTATGTGTCCGGGCGGGATTGATTCAACTGTGGTGGATACCACCGGGGGAGTGTTGAGGGTGCTGCGAGAAACCGCCATCCCTGCTCGTGTCATTCGAGAGGCTCTGGAATAGAAAATGCGAATAGACCGGATTATAACCCTTGTTTTCCTGATAGCAATAACGCAAGCTTTCCTGCTGATTTTTGACCCAGCGGGCGGTTTCTTTGCTACTAATATTGACCAAAACCTTGTTTTTCCTCTGACTGTCATTATTCTGGCGGCATTGGTGCTTATTACAATGGGAATTGCGGACGCAGTTGTGCGAAGTCACCCGCAGATTTATTTGGTCAAATTACCGACGTTGCGTCTTGGCAGGAATAAATTTGAAATTGCCCCTTTTGCTTGGATAATACCGGGTATGTTGGTTGTGGGTTCATATCTGTTTATCCGGTTGTTTGCCGATGCGGTAGTACAGATAAGTGGAACGATTTTATTCTCGTTACTCATTTTGTTGGTAGTAATAGCTCAATATTACAGCCTTGGGCGGCAAAGCCGCTACTATGGCTGGGCGGTAATCGGGCTGAATATCACTACCTACCTTACCGGCTTTCTTATATTCAGTTCGGTGTATGTAAACAAATGGCGTGCCTTTATCAGCGCTCCGCTCATCGGGCTAACCGGGTTGCTGCTGGCATACGAGCTTTTAAGGCAGACTCGCGCACCCGGCGGTAAGGTATTAACAGCTTGCCTGATAACTGGCATTATTCTCGGCGAGGTTGCATTTGCGCTCAATTACTGGGCGGTTAGCGCATTGGTAGGGGGAATAGTACCGCTGCTGATTTGCTATATCCTCATTGGTTTGTTACAGGCACATCTAACGGGCAATCTGAATAAAGCGGTGCTGCGGGAATATTTGGCGGTATCAGTAATCAGCATTGCCTTAGTGGTTTGGGCGGTATTAGCGAATATAAAACTTGGTTCCGGTTCATAAATGGATAATTTGCTACGTATCGAATCTTTTAAATATCCTGATATAGATCGGTATTTTTATCCGGCGCAGCTGTTGGAAGATACCGCCGAGTTATTGTTGTCTTACACCCCCTCTGGTACGCCTTTTTGGAACGGCAAGAAACAACGCCTTGAACATTATGAAAATCACAATCTGACGCTACTGTTTCCAAAAAAGGATTTTAACATTATTATTGCGTGGCGTGCTAACTGGGATTTTCATCACTACTATGTCAATATTGCGCTGCCGCCTGAAAGGGACGGCTCACTATGCCGCTATGTTGACCTCGACCTTGATGTGATGCTATTAACAGATAATAGTGACCGTGTCCTAAAAGGCGAACGCACTGCGGGAAAGTTCGTGCTTGACCGTGAGGAATTCGAGGAGCGTAAACGGGAATTTATTTATCCAACTGAGATTATAGAACGCGCCGAAAAAGCGTTGGAAGAAGTTCTATACAATATTGAGTATAGGATTTTCCCTTTTGACGGTTCTTTGTTGGATTGGCGACCTGCCACAGCAATTCCTAATTTCAAAGGGTTGCTGAATCATAAAGGGCTGTGGTTAACAAAGCTAAAGGAAGGTGAGGCATGACAAAAAAACCGGGTGAAGGTGAAGCTTCAGAGGAATACACGCTGTTACTTGCGCTAGATAGGTTGGAGAGTTTGCGGGAAGATTTGGATGAAGTAGGCTTTAGTACCTTGCGAGAAGTGGAAGCAGTTCTTTCTCTTTCTGGGCGAGGGCAAAATGGAGAAAGCAGCGACCTGAAAAACCGCCTGTCCTTGCTCGAAGAAATTCGCGATGAAATGCAGGATTTGGGTGTAGATACTTATCAGGAGATAAACGACCAGATTAATCTGCTGCACTCTCAACTTGATTCGGATGAAGCTGACTAACCGCAATTCGGCGCGGTAGAATTGCTGATTACGAACGGCAGAAATGCAATAGCTTGAGTGCGGTTGCCCTCTTTAGTGCCGGGTTCGGCAGTTTTGAACTGTATCCGATTATCGCCCGGTTGCAAGGTTAGTTCAAAATGCAGGGGGGCGAGTTCGGTTCCAACCTGTGCCTCAAAGACAATGCTTTTATTTTGCCAAAGTTGTAAACGCCGCGCCTGATTCCAGCTATAAGCAGATGTATCAAATTTCGCCCGTAATGGCTGTTTGCTAGGGTTAAAAAAATTAACTTCTGCATTACCGTCCATCCATCTAAAAACCTCACCCGATTCGGTAAACTGACGTTCGTTCCAGCCTCCCAACCTACCGGGCAATATTGCTTTAGCGCCGCATGGCTTGGTTGCGCCCGGCAAATCCGGCACACGCCACACTACTATTTCTGAATCTCGGTAATACGGCGGAGCAGCCTGAAAGACTTCGTTTATATACTCAAGGTGTGCTTTGCGATAGGAATCGCTGACGGTATCGGTCAGGTTCAGGTGGTAAATTACGTAACGGATATTGAAATAGTGCAAAACCGCCGGAGTATTTTCGAGAGTGTTGGGGTCGAATATATCGCGGGATAGCGCAGAAGGGGTGGTACTACGCAACTCCTTGATACCGGGCGTTTGGGCAAAGGGATAGGGCAAGGCACGCGCAATATACCCGCCCACCATTGGCTTTTCATGTGCGGTTTGATAGTACATTGCCAGCACATCGCTTTTATCGGGTAGGTCAATTACTGCAAAATTGTCCGGTGTATCCGCCAGCTTTTGATAAAAGCTATTAATAGAAGCCTCTGCCAGCGGACGAGGGATAGGTATGAACTCCAGAAAGATTAGCAGCGCCACAATGGCAGGAAGCGTCGCTTTAAGCCTGTAGTTTTGTACCCGTTTGAGCAAGAAATCCAGCCCAAAAGTTGCCAGTATCCCGCAAACTAGCATTACCAGAATAAGGCTTACCAACGGGCGGCGGGCAATATCCCCGAAAGGGAGGGCATACAATAAGCGGTTGGGAGTGAGGATGCCGTTTTCAGCATCGGCGGCTTTAGCGAACAGGTTATTACTAGAGTCGAAGCGCAAGGTAGGACCAAGCGCTAGTTCGAGGAAAATCAATCCCGTTACTCCCCAAAACCATTGCTTTTTGAAATTAACTGCCAATCCCAATAACGCTAGTGCCAGCGCAATGAACCCCAGAAAAAGCCAGCGTTGATTTGCATTATCGCTAAAGCCGAACGCTTTCCAGAAAAAGGTGGGGGCAGGTTTTATCAGGTCGAGGAGCGCAACGGAATTGAGCCAGAAATTCAAGGTGCTTTGCCTTCCGACATTTTGTTCGCCCCCTACCGCGCCGGCTGTACGCAAAACTATCGGCAATAACGCTACTCCCGACAATAGCAGCGTACCAATCCCGCGCAATAGTAAGCCGCGCCATTTTTCTTCACGGCTAATCAAGCGGTAAAGCAGGATTAGTCCGGCAAAAATCAGCCCGTAATAGGTAAAATACCAACTTGTCAGTGACATCAACACAAAAGAGAAGGCGGTAAACCCGGCGTACCCTTGCCAGCGACCTTTACCTTTTAGTGTTTTGAGATATAGTAGGGCAAAGAGTGGTAGCCAAAATGCGGAAAGCAGTTCCAATTGTCCAAGATTGAGCCATAATGAGATGATGGGGCTGAAAGCAAAAATGAACCCTGCTATTATGGCAGCGCTATAATTATTGCTCAGGTAGCCTGCCAATAGGTAGGTGCAATAACCCGCCAGTGTAATTGCCAGCAAAACCCAAATATTAAAGGTTACAACCAGCCCGAATAGATATTGGAGGGGAATGGAAAGAGTTCCGGTAGTAACATTAAGCGGGTCGAGCAACAGGTCAATGCGTTGGGGGTAATAGAGCATCTCGGTGTAATAGGGCAAGGCTCTAAGGTCTATAAGGCTGTGCTTTACCCACCAAAGATGCCAGAGGTTTTGCCAGCCGTCACTACCGGGTGTACTGATAATGCGGCTGCCCAAATTCAGAACCAACGGATAAGTGAAAATGATGGCTCCTAGCAAGTAAAGCCCAAATGGTATGGCGTGACGAAACCAGAAGCCAGAACTGTTTTTCAATTTACCCGTGTTTCATCCTCAACTTACTTAATTAACCGCCACGCCGTAAACGATTGGCAAGGGTTTTGTAGAAGTAGGTTTTATCTTGCAGGTGTGCAAATCCGGCGGTAAAGGGCGCAAGCGTTACTCGCAGCATATCTTTGTCCTGTATCTGGAAGTCAGGTTGCCCATCAACTGTAACAGAAGCGCCCTTGCGCGTTCCAACATGCAGCGTGATAGAAGAATCACGCGGCACTAACAGATGGCTTAGGTGTGTAAGATGCGGCGCAAGCGCGGATAACACAATTGCGCCCATATTTGGCGCTAGTACCGGACCACCTGCTGCAAGGTTGTAGGCGGTTGAGCCGGTGGCAGTGCTTACGATTAAGCCATCGCCGAAATAGGTAGTGACATATTCGTTGTCAATGACCAATTGTACGTCAATAATACCGGAGAGATAAGAGCGACCCAACACAATATCATTCAAAGCCTGATATTGCCCTAGCACTTCGCCTCCTCGGATGTGTTCGGCTCTCAACATAACGCGCTGTTCGACCCAGTGTTCGCCTCTTATAAAAGCGGGAATTTTATCAAGGGCTTCCTCCCGACTCAATTCTGCCAGAAAGCCGAAACGCCCGAAGTCCACTCCTACAATTGGCACACCGTTTGCGGCGGCAAGGTTAGCGGCGTGAAGGATTGTACCATCACCACCCAATACAAAAACCAGTTCGCAGTCTGACATGCGTTTGGCATATTCGCCTTCGTCCGGTACAATTCCTCTCCAGACATTGATGCCTTCCCGCACCAATAACCTTTCAACCCCATCAGCCAATTCTTGCGCTTCGGGTGGAGGCGCAGGGCGGCTAACCACTACCATTTGTCTCACAGTTCCATTCTCCCTAATAGTTGTTCAAGGCTGAGTGCAGCCGGGGTAATGTTGTTATCTACTGCTTCCTCAACAGCTTGTAGATGTGCCAAAAATTCGAGATTCCCCTCAGTTCCGAGGATTGGTGAGCGGATTAGCCCTAGCAGGGTAAATCTATTAGTATTCCACCATTCTATCAAATCTTCGAGTACGGCGCGATGCACAGAGGCATCTTTTATTATACCACCCTTCCCCACCCGGTCTCTGCCGGCTTCGAATTGCGGTTTTACCAATACCAACAGCGGAGCATCAGGAATAATAAGATTTCGCACTGCCGGTAGTACCAATTTAAGCGATATAAAGCTCACATCTACGGCAGCCACTTCTGCTAACGCTGCTCCCCTACCGGGTTCAATCTCCGGCAGGTTTTCACTATAACGTACGTTGGTGTGATCCAAAATATAAACGCGGGGGTCTTGCCGCAAGCTCCACGCTAATTGACTGTTGCCTACGTCCAGCGCAATCACCTTACGCGCCCCACGTTGCAAAAAGCAATCGGTGAAGCCGCCCGTACTAGCTCCTACATCCAGCGCGAGTTTTCCGGTTGGGTCAATCTCGAAAACATCGAGGGCATGTTCAAGTTTAAAACCGCCTCGACTGACATATTTGAGTGCGCTACCCTCTTTCAGAGTAAGGGTGTGCGCTTCGACAGGATTCAGGCTTTGTCCTGCTTTATCAATGCGGCGCGTTCCAGCCAGCACCTGCCCCGCCATAATCAGAGCCTGCGCTTTCTCGCGGGTTGGCGCGATGCCCAATTCCACTAGCCATTGGTCAACGCGCTTTTTATCGGATTCAACCACAATTTCCGGGGGTTTTTTTGTAGAAGGGCGCGGTTTAGCCATTTTGCGCCTCCAATCGTGACATAAAGCGCCTACTACGTATATGGCAGATGGCAATTGCTAAGGCATCGGCGGCATCATCCGGTTTTGGAATATATTCGAGATTCAGCAGCACCCGTACCATTTCCTGAACCTGATCTTTCTGGGCGCGTCCATAACCCACCAACGCTTGTTTAACCTGTAAAGGGGTGTATTCAAAAACGTCAATATCATGGTTGGCAGCGGCTAATAACGCCACCCCCCGCGCTTGCCCTACTGCTATTACCGTGGTGGTATTTTTATTGAAAAAAAGCTCTTCAATGGCTAACTCTGATGGAAAGGCTGTTTCAAGCAAACCTGTAAGTTGGCGATAAATTTGCTGCAAACGTTGAGGCATTGGTAGGCGCGGCGATGTGCTGATTGCGCCGTAATTTACCAGTTCCAGCGAATCGTCCGGTCGTAAAAGTACCAGACCCCAGCCCATTAAAGCCGAGCCGGGGTCTATGCCAAGTACCAGATTTTCATCTTTGTATGGTTTGGACAAGCGAAAACCTACTGGAGAGCCGCAACCTCATCGCGAATATTCAGGTTGCTATAAACGTTTTGTACATCGTCAAGGTCTTCAAGCCGTTCCATCAACCGTAGCACTTGCAACGCTTTGGCATCATCCAAATCCATAGTAGTTTTGGCATTGAAGATTGCTTCGCTGGAAATTATTTTGATACCGCCTTTTTCCAATGCTTCTTGTACCTTCCGCATATCTTCAAAGCCGGTGTACACTTCCAGTTCAATAACCTCGTCATCTTCTCTAACTTCCTGTACATCGCTTGCACCTGCATCAATCGCGATGAGCATCAGTTCTTCGGGGTCATACTTTCCAAGCTCAATACGAATTAGCCCTACATGCTCAAACATCCAGCTTACCGAGCCGGGTTCACCGTGATTGCCGCCACCTTTAGTAAAGGCGCTGCGTACTTCGGAAGAAGTGCGGTTGCGGTTATCGGTTAGAGCCTGTACCAATACGGCTGCTCCGCCAGCCCCGTAGCCCTCGTAGAAAATTTCTTCAAGCTGCATACCGCCTTCACCGCCGCCCATGCCTTTTTCTACGGCGCGTTTGATATTATCCACTGGCATGTTTTCGGCACGCGCTTTCTGAATGGCTACACGTAACTTGAAGTTGGTGTCAGGATCAGCGCCGCCACCCTCTCTAGCCGCAATCGAGATTTCGCGAGCGAGCTTGGTAAAAGCTGCGCCTCGTTTGTTATCAATGATGGCTTTCGATCTTCGGATTGAATGCCATTTACTGTGCCCTGACATACTTTATTTCTCTCCTCAACCCCGGATATCCTTACCCGTATCGGTTTGCATTACTTTCTTTATTTTGCGGACTCAATTAATTATACCATTCTGTTACGAACCTTATCAACCGTCAGAGATAATTCGTATAATCGCATACGGTCTTCAAACCTTAGCATAAATCCTGTTTGTTCAAGGATTTCGTCCAGTTTCGGATTTGTCGGTAACATCATAACTAGTGAATATTCCACCGGCTTTGCTATTGCATTCTGGGCAAGATATTGTGCCAATTGAGCTTGTATTTGTACATCACCGCCCATCCAAGTGACAAATATCTCGTGCTGATTTTCCCATTCTTCGCAGTTAAACATACTCAAGGCTTTAAGGTTATCCTTCTCAAAGCCTCCGGTCACGGCATTTTTCGCCAGCTTGCCTTGCAAATCCTGCAATTCCAGCTTTCTCCATGTCCATGAGTCGCAATGAAACCCCTCGTCAAGTTGCCATTCTTTCGAGTTAATAATAAAGTCCCAAGCTAACTCTAACTCATTGGGATGCAAGAAACGAAAAGTGATATTTGCACTTTCCCCCAATGGGATAATACTTTTCTGACCTGTAGCGTAACTATAAGAAGCTACAAGGCGGAAGCCGAAACGTTCCGCCAACCGGTGCATTGCGATATTGTCTTCTCCGGTGCTGTAGCATAGCGCGTACATTCCCTCTTGTTTTGCTACATTTAGCGCGTGTTCGAGCAAGCGATAGGCTAAACCGAGTCTTTTAAATGGGGTGGCAATCCGTACTCCAGACCACCAACCGGCTTTTGCGCCCGATTCGTTCACTGCTTTAAGGCAGTAGAGTCCGGCAAGCTGTTGTTCAATCTCAACTACAAAAACCTTGCTGTTCGGTTCGGAAAGCCTTTCCTTCCACACAAAAGGAATGTAATCGTTACCGCCCCATACATCTTTGCAAACTTCTTTAACTGCTGGCAAATCTTCCAATTTGCCTACCCTGAATTGCGGGGTTAATTCACGTTGCATTAAGACTCGGATTCTTCTGTTTTCTGGGTCAATTGTTTTTGTTGGTGTTCTACGAAATAATCGAACATTATTAGATACAATTGCTCCACAAAAGAAGGGTCAATCCCGTTTTCAATCGCAAGCTGACAGGCTCGCTCAAGAACTTGGCGTTCGCGTTCAGGTACGCGCACCTTATCGGCGCTTGGCTTCAGTTTGCCCACTTCTTCGACAATCCGCGCACGTTCGCCTAGCAGCGTAATTACCTGTGCATCAATGCGGTCTATTTCTTTACGAATAACGGCGAGCCTTTGCCCGCGTTCTTCCTCGGTCAAAGTCAATTTCGCCCCCTTAAATATCAGGCGACCACACTAGTACGTGGTTACTTACTATAATCGTAAAAGCCTTTGCCGCTTTTGCGTCCCAACATACCGGCAGCAACCATCCTTTTTAGCAAAGGTGGCGCAGCGTAGCGAGTATCTTTAAATTCATCAAACATGATATTGGCAATGTAGTAGGTGGTATCGAGACCTACAAAGTCTAACAAGGTAAGCGGACCCATCGGGTGTCCACAACCGAGTTTCATTCCCTCGTCAATATCTTCCTTGCTGGCAACGCCTGATTCAAGGGCGCGAATTGCATCAAGCAAATAAGGAATTAGCAGTAGGTTTACGATAAAACCGGGAGAATCTTTTGCCAGTACCGCTCTTTTGCCAAGTTTCTGGCTGAACTCTAGCAATGTGGCAATGGTTTCCTCGTTGGTAACGAGAGTTTTGACCACTTCTACCAACTTCATCACCGGCACCGGATTAAAAAAATGCAGTCCGGCAAATTGCGCCTGCCTTTTGGTAGCGGAAGCCATTTCTATAACGGTAATTGAAGAAGTATTGCTGGTGAAAATAGCTTCAGGCTTAACTATTTTATCTAGCGTTGCATACAGCTTGCGTTTTTCTTCAAGGTTTTCAATTATCGCTTCAATTATTAAATCGCAATCTGCTAGGTCTTCCAGATTGGTAGTACCCTTGATTCGTTTGAGAGCGTTATCAGCTTCCTCTTTGGAAATCTTTTCTTTCTCAAGCTCTTTACCGATAAAGCCCTGAATACGTCCGACACCTTTTCCAAGCAAATCATCGTTAATCTCATGTACTACGACCTGAAAGCCGGATTGAGCGCTAATCTGTGCTATGCCACTGCCCATTAAGCCACAACCGATAACGCCCACTTTTTGAATTGCCATGAACTGGCGCTCCTCCTAATATAAAATTTCCTCTCCGCGAATAGTCCAACGGGCTATAATTTTAGCATATTTTAGAGTGATAATTCTTTGTCTGCTCGGTTGAATATAAGGTATTGTCCAGATAATGTTGGCGATTAATCGTTCACCTGAGTCAGAATTAGAATTGCAACAACGAATTTGCCACAAAACCCTTAAAAATAGCAGCATTATCCAAAAGACGAATTGACAACCTTTAATGGGTTGGCTATATTTTACCATACGAAAAATAGTGAAATTTTTTACTTTGGCAGTGCATCATCGGCGTTGTTATTGCCGAGTTGTTTAGTGTAACAACAAAGGTATTAGTGCAACCATATTCTGAAGTCAGGGGGCAAATTCGTTCCCTCTCTCCCGGTTATAATTTCAGACGCGACTGGATGGCGCTTGCTTCAGTCGGCGTATTAACAATTGCTTTTCTGGTTTTTACCATCGGGCATAGCGTAATGCCTACTCCTGATGATGTGGACTTGTATTACCAGTACGCGAACAAGATTTTAGGCGGCTCTGTCCCTTACCATAATTTCAATCTTGAGTATCCACCATTCGCGCTACCCTTCTTTATTTTCCCGGCGATTTTCAGTAATTCGGTGGGCGCTTTTTCACCAACCCGTTATATTTTGCTGTTTCAAGCTCAAAGTTACCTGCTAACGCTTGGCACTCTATATTTGGTTTGGAATTTACTTTGCAAAGTTTATCCTTCGCTAAAAACAAACTGGCGTATTTTTTATTTTGGCTTTTCTAGCCTGTTGATTTGCCTCTATATTTTCCGCCGTTTTGATGTAGCGGCTACCTTTCTGGTGGCGCTTGCTTTTTACCTGTTATTTATATGGCAAAAACCGGGATGGGGTGGGGCAATGCTAGGCTTAGCCGCAGCGGCTAAACTATACCCGGCAGTGTTGTTACCGGTATTGCTTATTTATTTTTGGCGAGGCAAGGGAGACCGGGAATTTGCGCTGAGAACTGGCGTAGGCTTTTTCATGGCGGGTGGCATCTCCACTTTACCGTTTGTGTTAAGCAGTTTCCCCGGTATCCTCGAATTTTTGAAATATCACAGTGAGCGTGGAGTACAAATTGAAAGCGTTTTTGCTAGTATTATCTGGGTGGGTAGTACGCTCGGTCTAACTAACGTGGCTTCTTCGGTTGATCACGGTTCGATAAATTTTGCTTCCACATGGGGTTCTACGCTTGCCAGCCTTTCCACTTTGCTGACGGTTGGGGGGCTTTTAGCCTTTTACGGCTATCTCTGGTGGATTACCAGAGCAGGGGGGCGCAGATTGCGTTCTGATTGGGTATTTCAGGCTTCCACTATAGCGGTGTTCTGGTTTATTATCATGAATAAAGTATTATCACCTCAATATCTGATTTGGTTGCTGCCGTTTGTGGTGTTCTGGCGCGGTTCGCAAGCCTTGGTTTATTTTGCGGCACTTCTCCTGAGTTTTATCGCTTTTCCTTTCATGGTGTTAGGCGTGAAAGCTCTTGACTGGCAACCTATGGTGGTGATTCTTGCCCGAAATGTGTTACTTATAATACTATTTGTTCTTACAATCCGTAGCTTTATCCGTATATCCGGGTTTCCACCAATTCTGCGAAAACAAACTGAATAAATAATATAAACCTCCTGCTTGTTGTATGCGGGAGGTTTTTTTTTATTATTCTGAGCTAATTACATACTTAGGCAAGGGGCTTACGCCCCTTGTTTATCGTTAGATTATTTTAGCCCTTCGACTTTGCGCCGAACCAATAAACCAAGCGTAGCTAGTATAGTTAACATTAACAAGCCTAGAATTGCCACTGGCATATAGCCTGATGCCAATTCACCTTGTTGATGTCCCGCTCCGGTATTAGGGAAGCCGGGTACACTGGGTGTTTTTGGATTTCCCGGAGGTGGTTGGTTGTCGCTCGGCGGTGTTCCACCATCGGGCGGTATCGTTACGGTAACAGCGCTGCCCTTGCTGAATGACGTTCCACCGATGTCGCCGGTAATGACTGCGGTGTTATCGAAACTTCCGGTTGAACCGGGTTGCACCTCTGTAGTAATAACCAGCGTGCCAGATGTACCGGAGGCAAAATCACCAAGACTAACTTGAACCGATTGCCCGTTAATCGCAACAGTACCAAGCGAGGAAGTTGCCCCCGTTACCTTGAAAGGCAATGGCACTTCGTCCTTGATTAGCGCATTATTTACAACATTCTGACCAGCATTGGCAAAATTAATAGTAAATTTGACGGTCTGTCCTGCTATCGCGGAACTAACATCGGCAGTTTTGATAATGGTAGGGTCGGTTGGTGGCACGCTAACGGTAGCAGTGCTAGATTTTGTAATAGGTTTCCCGTTTACATCTCCGGTCAAACTTGCAGTATTATCAAACCTGCCAAAACTACCGGGCTGAACTTCAGTGGTAATAACTAGCGTGTCGGACGCGCCCGCCGCAAAATTACCTATAGTGACTTGAACCGATTGCCCGTTAACCGCAACAGTTCCAAGTGAGGAGGTAGCCTTCATTACCTTGAAAGGCAAGGGTACTTCGTCCTTGACTACCGCATTGTTAACCGCAATTGCGCCGGGATTGGTAAATTTGATGGTAAATGTAACAGTTTGACCGGGTACCGCCGAACTTACATCGGCAGTTTTGACGATGGTAGGGTCGGTAGTTGGGACTTTTACAGTGGCGGCACTATTTTTGCTAAAGGGCTGCCCGTTGATACTGCCCGTTAGGAAGGCGGTATTATCGAAACTGCCACTACTTCCTGGTTGCACTTCGGTAGTAATAATTAGCGTACCGGATGCGCCTACCGCAAAAGCACCGATATTAACTTGAACCGCTTGCCCGTTAACTGCAACAGTACCAAGCGATGAGGTAGCACCTGTAACCTTGAAGGGCAACGGCACATCATCCTTGATCACTGCATTGGTAACATCCAACGGACCGGGATTTATAAAGTTTATGGTGAATCTGACAGTTTGACCCGGTACCGCTGAGCTTACATCGGCAGTTTTGACAATAACCGGATCGGTTGGCGGTATTGCTACAGTAGCGGTACTACTTTTAGATATAGGGTTGCCATTCACATCACCAGTGAGGATAGCAGTATTGTTAAAACTTCCGCTGCTCCCTTCTAATACTAGGGTAGTAATTGTCAGAGTAGCAGAAGCCCCTGCTGCAAAAGTGCCTATATTAACTCGGACAGCTTGCCCGCTAATCGAAACGGTTCCAAGAGTAGAAGTAGCGTTTTGTACTTGGAATGGTAACGGCACATCATCGCTAAGCAAAGCATTATTAACTACACCCGGACCCGGATTAGAAATTGCAATACTAAAAGTAACAGTCTGACCGGGTGTCGCTATTCGCTTATCCACCGTTTTAAGGATAGTTGGGTCAGTAGTAAGTGGAGGCTGTGGAATAGCGCAAGTAATCCTCACGCTGCTGCTATCATTAGTTTGGATGGAATCTTGATTATCCTGATGAGTTTTACGGGCTAGGTTAGTAACCGGAGTACATTGCTGGTTTACAAAAGTTGCTGCAATTTGCAATGTGACTATGCGCCCTGCTCCCATAAGCCCGATGTCCCATACTCCGGTGGTCGGGTTATAAGTGCCTTGTGAAGTTGAACTGGTGACAAGGTTCAAGCCGGTTGGCAATACATCTGTCACTTGAACACCGGGCGCCTTACCGGGTCCACGATTGGATACAGTAACGGTAAAGACTAGAGTTTGGTTTCCGGTTGCAATTTGAGTATTGGCAGTTTTAATAACTTCAATATCTGCGTTCTCATCTACGATATTGAGTAGCGTCTGCGTGTTTTGGCTGGGGAAGTTAATCCAAACATCTAATCCTTTACGGTCACCAAATGCGCCGTCACAGTTACCATTGCCGTTACTCAATGTAGAGCTACCAAAAGTTCGTTGGCTAGGTACTGCCGTACTGTTATAACCGGTAAGGCTAACCGGAATAGCGGGAGGGTTTAGACCACACAAAGATTGACCTATCACCCCAATAACTGTACCGTTAAGGGTTCGATAACCTCTATCATCGTAGTAAGTGGTGGAGCAGCCAAAAACCAAGTTATTACAGTTTCCTGTAGGGGGGTTCTGTAAAATAAAACCCGGTGCGCCCTGAATGCTATTTTCTGCATCCAATAGGGGGAAGTGATATTCACCGGCTTGCACTTGCGCTACTACACGGTACCCATTGCCTACCGGGAAAAACACTCCCGAATTATCGCGTCCATCCCATACGACAGTTTGAGCGCCGCTATTGCGAAAACCGCGAAGCACCCGGTTTTGTGGATTAGCAGGGTCAAAACTAACCCCGTCACGGCTAATTACTATTTGGTATGTACCTGCTATATTGCTGTTATAGGAAAAAGTTCCACCGCTACTATATACGCTGGTGTTACCTCTTAAAGAGCCGATAAAATTCAGATTGCTGATTATCGGATTCGGTGGGTTAGGGTTGATTTTTAGCACACTATACAGTTCAGTTGGTAGAGAGTTAGTATTGGGATTGCTAAAAAATATGGGGTATTGCGGTGGCGCAAGCGATACGCCTCCCTGAACTAATTCCAACCGATTAGTATTACCCTGAACATCGTGATAGAGAGGTGTCACACCATCACTATCAAGATAACCAAGATTATTTGCATAAATCAAATAACCGTTTGGATCAAGTTGGTTCAATTTGGTTTCGTAACGATACCCATCATTTGTATAAATGTAGATGGTAGAATTAATAGGTCTATGATTACCGCCTGTAAACATCGCGAGTGAATATGAAAAGAGGCGCTCTCGAAGATCCGTAGTGGAAGCAGTATCATTAGAGCGTACTGTTACATCCCATGCCGATACACTGGTTGATTGTCGAGCGTCGTTAAGAAAATTGATAACTGGTCCAAGTGGGTCTAAATTTTGATTGTCACTGCTAAAACCCTCTGGTCCGGTGAATACAACATCATAAACTCCAGTAGCAGGAGCCTGATAATAGCATGGCAAATAGTTATTGGTAGTTGCGGCTCCAACTGAAATGGCGGTAGGTCCACCCAATTCACGAAGGCGCGTATCTATTAATCCTCTTCCACCTCCCTGAACACTACAACGGAATACGCTGGATGTGGCTGGATCTGGTACAGTTTCCCTTCCAAAAGGTCCGGTGATAACTCCCTGAGAGTAAATTGCAATATCTCCTAGCTCTATTCCCATTGCGCTAGAGCCAACCAGAATGTGTTCACCAGTACGAGCAAACACTTTTAGTAGAGTGCGGCGGGCGATTTGAGAACCGCTAGGTCCGTAGAAACTGGTACGCCATTCTAGGTTTGCGCGGCAGAAATTAGGGGCATCTGCAAAGCCATATTGAGGACCGGTAGCGGAAGCGCAATCGGTAGCCGGATCAGTTGGGTATAAATCCCTGCTACCTTCGGCTCTTGCTGAGGCTGGTTGGAAAAATAATACACTCAATACCAAAAATAAGCTAGGCAGAATCCACCATTTACGAAATCGGTTAGTTTGTTTAACCTTCATGCTCTCAAGTTCCTCTGATCCGTTTGTGGGTAAAAAATTACCCGATGATAATTCCATAGTTTTATCCCTCATCACTGTGAATTTACTCAACTATTTGAAGCGCAGGTTCTTATTTTTCATAGAAGCAAAATCCTACGCAAAATAGAATCACCAATATTATTCTTCCGAAAATGTTTGGATAAATTATCCCCGAACCTTATTAAAGATTATTAACAAGCAGCAAGTCATACTCAAAGGTAAGCGGTAGCCTGCTACACCAAATCTTTGAGCCAATATTAAAAAGTATTAAGATTATACCATGTAAGTTCTAGCCTATACCATTAAAGTTTTGAAATCCACTCTAATAATCCAGTAATGGTTTGGCAAAAAAACGACCTAAAGGGTAGTCGGTTGTACATTTATAATTGTCTTTTTGCTGAGTATAATCAATCAGGCAGCGACCTCTTAGGGCTTTTCAACCGGAATTGAAGGAGTCAAGTGTTGCTCTGAGCGCGGCTTGTTTCTATTTTGTAATGCTGTTGGGATGGATTCCGTGCTTCTGCTGCGATTTGGGTAAGTGTTTTATTAACCTTCAACGTTTCCTGTACTATCTAGCTGAGGCTTACTTGGCGGGTCATTACATATTTGGTTAAGAAACGCAATAAAAAAAGCCCCCTCCCGTACTTTGGGAAGGGGCAAGCAGCTAAAATTCACGTGAGTTATGGTTTGCGTATAAAACCGCCAAGCACCGGGATGCTATAGAGTTCCTTGTTAAGGAAGGCGCGTATTCCGGCAAAAACGGCAACGAAGCCAAAGGTAAGTTGGATTAAAGGTTCCAAAAGACCGGTCAATAATACGTCTTGGAAGCCACGTGCAGGAATTAGGTAGAACAATTGCAAAATCGCTTGTACTACCACATATCCAATTGCAAGGAATAAGGCTTGTTTGGAGTGGAAGCCCGCCAAAGGGTTATTCCGAGAAGCTAACATGATTGCGAATGGGGCGATCAAACCGAATAGCCCTTTGAAATACCAACTAAATGAGAATTGAGTGGTACTACCTCCAAAATCTACAATCCTGATTCCCAGAAGTGACGTGAAGCCAAAAAAGATAATCCATAAATAAGCAATCAAGCTTAAAACCCGGTCGTATGCGTCAGCGGCATCTACTCTGGCAACCGGCGCTGTTAGATTCTTCATAGCCTGCGCGGCTTGTTGCTGATATTGTGGAGGCTGACCATAAGGCGGTTGTCCCTGCGGAGGCTGACCATAAGGCGGTT
>NZ_JBAXHI010000037.1:0-37267 GCF_037138995.1 Candidatus Chlorohelix sp.
AAAAAAGCCCCCTTCACTATCGAAGGAGGCGTGGTTACTTACTGAATTACTTGCTGGTGATATACGCCGCAGTTTCGGCGAGGCGGGATGAATAACCCCACTCATTATCGTACCAAGCTGCTACCGAAAGCAGATTGCCTTCCTGAACTGAGGTGAGCGGCAAGTCGGCAATCGAGGAGTGCGAATCGCCCAAAATGCGGGACGAAGCCCATTCGTCTTCCAATACGCTGAAAACGCCTTTAAGCGCATCAGTTTTAGCGGCGGCGCGGAAAGCGTCATTCACTTCCTGAGCAGTTACGTTGCGTTCGGTAATCAAGTTTAGTTCGGCGATGCTGCCGGTGCGGGTAGGCACGCGATAGGCTTTGCCGGTAATCTTGAGGTCTTTCCAGATGAACTGGAGAGCGCGAGCCGCACCGGACGAGGATGGGATGATGTTCTCGGCAGCAGCCCAAGAATCTCGGCGGTCTTTCATCGGCTGGTCGGTCAGCGATTGGGTATTGGTGTAGGCGTGAATGGTGGAGAACAAGCCGTACTTAATACCGAAGTTTTCCAGCACCACTTTGACCACCGGAGCAAGCGCGTTGGTAGTACAACTAGCCATACTTACAATCTTGTGAGCTTCCGGGTCGAAGGTGTCGAGGTTAATACCCTTCAATAATACTGCATCGCAATCTTGGAAGGTTTTGCTCGGTGCGCTTACCAATACGCGCTTTGCGCCTCGATCGAGGTGAGCTTGCGCTCCGGCGCGGGTGGTAGCGCGTCCGGTGCAATCAATCACCAAATCCACGCCCAATGCTTTCCAGTCCGGCAGTTCCTTCATGGAGTCAAAGAAAGCAATCTCGCGACCGCCTACAAACAGGGTGTCGCCCTTGGTGGATACCGGCTCGTGCCAGCGTCCGTAGTTTGAGTCTACCTCAAACAGAGCGGCAAGGGTAGGAAGGTCTTTAATATCAGAGATAGAAACCGGGGTGAAAAGGTTATCGCGCAGAGCTACTTTCATAAGGGAGCGCCCAATGCGTCCAAATCCGTGAATTGCAACTTTAGCCATAGTTATTTTCCTTTGCTAATATATCCAATACCAAATCTTCATCGTTTAGACATACAAACCACGTCTATTTTATCACAATCTTGTAACGGGTGGAAATTGCATATAAGTGCAGCTAAAGCAGTGGGTAGCTATATTTTGTGGGATACGCGGGAAGGCAGCGACACAGAAAATACGCTGCCTTGTCCTACTTTAGAAGTAGCGTGAATAGACCCATTATGAATTTGGGCAATCCAGCGGGCGATGGACAAGCCTAGCCCAAACCCACCCTCACGGCGGGTTCTGGATTTATCCACTCGGTAGAAGCGTTCAAAAATCATACCCAATTTGTCTTCGGGGATACCCAAGCCGGTATCACTCACCTTTATAATGGCATGGTGACTCTTGTCGAGCGTAACCGATAAATCTACGTTGCCGGAAGGGGTATATTTAATGGCATTATCCAGTAAGATTAGCAACAATTGGCGTAGGCGTACCGGATCTCCCATCACCCATATTTCCGCTTTATCGCCGCAATCAAAGTTAAGAGCAAGGTTGCGGGCATCTGCCAGCGGCTGCATTTCACGGGTAAGCGAACGTCCCAAGCGAACCAGTTCAACCGGCTCCGCCTTTAGCTCCGCTTTTTCCATATCAGAGCGTGCCAACGTCAATAAATCTGTTACCAGCCGACTCAGGTAATCGGTTTCGCGGGTTATATCTTCAAGGAGTTCGGTATTCTGCTCTGAATTTTTATTTTTGCTGCGTAAGGCAACTTCAGCATTAGCCCGTATCAAAGCCAGTGGGGTACGCAACTCATGGGAAGCATCTGCTACAAATTCGCGCTGACGCTCCATAGATTGCTTAATCGGTATCAAAGCGCGGCGGGTAAGAATTAGGGCGGCGGCTACCGCAAGCGCCAAACCAGCCAACGAAACAACCCCCGCAATTAGGAGAATAGTATTAAGTTGCTGTTTATAAGGCTCAAGGTTCTCTCCCACTTGTATCATGCCCACAATACGCCCACCTTCAAGGCGCACCGGCGCAGAATAAAGCCTTATCGAAGCATCATCAACTTTGAGTTCTTTGTATAAGGTCTGACCCTCAAGTACCGATTTAAGCACTGTAAGGTCTGGCAAACTCTTATTGGTGTAAACAAGGGAACTTTCAGTAATAGCCCCTTTGGTATCTACTAAGATATAAAAAGCGTTTGAGACAATAAAGCGGTTGTTCTCCCGAACCATCTTGCCGTCATCGCCTTTATAAGTAGGCTTATCGTGTTCGTCATCGCTTTCATCACTTTTTGAAGGGGTTGTTGGTACTTGCCCGGAGGGTGTCGGCGGCACATAACGTATGGAACGGATTATATTCTCGGCATTGCTGCGTAAATTATCGTTTACTTCTTGCTGCAAATTTAAAGATATCGTGATATACATAGTAAATACTACTACCACAATCAGCGATATTGCCACCCCAACGTTCCAAGTAATTAAGGTTCGCCGCGCTTTTTCAAACATTTAGACTTATTAATCCTAATCAGCTTTAAGGCTGTAGCCCAGTCCGCGCACTGTTTTAATTAATTTGCGCGAAAAATGACCATCAATTTTATTTCTCAAGTAATGGATATAAATATCTACGACATTTGAAGTCGCATCAAAATCATATTCCCAAACGTGATTTATAATCTGATCGCGACTAAGCACTTGCCCTTTGTTGTGCATAAGATATTCCAGCAAGGCAAATTCTTTAGAGGTTAACTCAATATGCTTACCATGCCGCCTTGCTTCATGCTTTGACAGGTCAAGCTCAAGGTCTTCCACCTTCAATATTGTGTTAGCGGGGTCTTCGGGATTAATACGTCGTCGCAATAAAGCTCGAATACGAGCCAGCAATTCATCAAAAGCAAAAGGTTTGGTTAAATAGTCGTCTGCGCCAACATCGAGACCCTGTACCCGGTCTTGAATAGCGTCAAGGGCAGTCAACATCAGTACAGGGACTGTGCTTTTTTCAGCACGCAAGGCTTTACATATTTCAAGCCCGGTTACATGCGGCATCATTATATCGAGGATAATCAGGTCGTAACTACCAATCAGTGCCATTTCAAGACCTTGAGCGCCATCAAGCGCCGTATCTACCTGATAGCGCTCTTCTTCTAGCACCCTCTTTATTAGTTTTACCAGCTTTTCTTCGTCTTCAACAACCAGTATATACACTTCACTTATCCTTCTTTATAGAATCTTACACTATGGCTAATGAAGTGTTCATATCCATAAGCTAATTTCGAGCGGGTAATTTATTAGGGTTCGACATAAAACGCATACCTGTTAGAGTAGCTACGATAAAGCCAGTTGCCAGATAGATTGCCTGCATCCAAGAAGTATTGGTATCGCTGCCGGCGAGTATTCCATGTACCAAACAACCAACGAAGGCGGCAAAACTAATGTAGTGGATAATGCGCCACGCTTTATAGCCGGTTCTTTTAACCAAATAAAAGCTAAACACTAGCGAAATCATCATATAAAGGCTAATCGTACCCAATCCGGTTCCGATAGCGCGATATTCGGTTGAAAATGGCGTTAAGCTTTGTAATAGGCTGATATGTATATACTTATCCAGCATCAAGCCGACTACATGCAGTACCGTAAATACCAACAACAGTAATGAAAGTATTTTATGCAAATAAATCATGTTAGCGCGGTGAATAAAGCGGTCTGTTAGTCGCATTGAAACCATCAAACCTAGCGTGACGCTGGCGAATACTAGCAAATAATCCACGATACCTGTTACCCGTGCCATTATCCACGGGGTTTTTTCTGCCAGAACTGCGCCCTGTGAATTGAATTTATCTTGCATCAATTCTGACCAGTGTTGCCCGATGAACCCGGTTAATACATCGGATTGGCTACCAGTACTAATCCCAAAGACAAACGCAAACAATATTATTAACGCTAGAGCAAAATTCAGCAACCACATCTGAAAATTGCGAGAAGCCGGGCTTTTGCGTGCTTCTGGAACTGCCAGTACCCGCTTGCGGTTTGTGAAAAGCGGATTTTCTAGCATTACTCTATTATTATTCATTACGGACTTTCCTTTCGGTTTATTGTTTGCGTGTGTCTAAGGGCGAGCCGCTAAGTTCGCCCTTGTAAGTATCTTTTTAATTTCTTATGAGCCTTTTGTAACGGGCTTGGGTGCCTGAGTCTTTTGCGGAACAACAACCGCTTTGGTAGTAGCCGGAGCGGTTGCCACTGCTTTAGCAGTTGCCGCTGTAGTTGCTACATTTTGGGTAGCCGGAGCGGTTGCTTGAGTCGCGTTAGCAGTTGCTGCACTTTGTGCAGCCGCAGTTGTTTGTACTGGTGCTACTGTTACTACCGGGTCAGGCGGTCCGCCCGCAGAGGCAGCAGTGGTTTGTACAGCATCCTCGGCGGTGTAGCTAGAAGCTGCCGACATTGTGCTGCCTACTTGCTGACCAATCTGAAAAACCAGCAGAGCGCATAGGAGAGAAACCACTGCAAACATTATTAAATTCATTTTGAATATGCTCATAGCCTTTTTAGGGGTTTGAGGATTTTTAGCCATTCCCGGATAATTTCTGATCATAATATTAAGAAAACTCCTTTGATAAATACTTTTTTCACTATCTGGCTATATCATAGATTTAAAAGATTGGAGAATTATTGGAATAAAACCTTTTTCAGCATGAATGTTATACCAATATTTGGTAGCACCTCAATTATTCTGGGCAACTCTGGCAAAAAGAGCATTTCTCTAAAAAGCGCTATTCGCCTATGGCGCACCGCCCTAAAGGAAAATCCGCCGTAGGGCGCTTATTTTGAGAAGAAATAGGGATTAGGGAGGATATAATAAAAACGGTATCGTCTCATTTATTCGGGGTAAATGCAGTGAGAAATGCCATAATTGAACCTAAACCTGCTCAATTTCCGCCAATATTTCTCGGATTATTAAGATTCTACTTTAGCTGTTTCTTGCGTTTTTGCTTCAAGCCGGGTTATTGTGTATGAGCCTTAGCTGACGTAGGCGTTGCCCGCTGACGCTCATAACGATAATAGCAATGTCCCCTGCTTCCAATTCGGCATTCACAT
Organism: Candidatus Chlorohelix sp.; assembly: GCF_037138995.1. NCBI lineage: Bacteria > Bacillati > Chloroflexota > Chloroflexia > Candidatus Chloroheliales > Candidatus Chloroheliaceae > Candidatus Chlorohelix > Candidatus Chlorohelix sp. The sequence goes on from NZ_JBAXHI010000037.1 coordinate 5,122, forward strand.
CTTTAGAGTTTCCGCTACGGTCAAGTATAATTTCATTCCCCGGTTCAGGCACACGCCCTAGAATTTCGTAAACCAACCCGCCAATTGTATCTACCGCATCGGACTCCCAGCGAGTGAGGAAAAACTGGTTTACTTCTTCCAATTTCATGCGTGAATCTACTATTATTTCGTCCAGATTTAGGCGCACAAAACCGGCGTTGACTTGGTCATATTCATCGTGGATTTCGCCAACAATTTCTTCGAGTAAATTCTCGATTGTCACTAATCCGGCAGTTCCGCCATATTCGTCCACTACAATGGCGATATGCACGCGCTTGTTTTGCAATTCGCTAAAAAGAGTATCGGCACGTTTGGATTCAGGCACAAAGTAAGCAGGGCGTAACATTCGCATCAGGCTGAAATTGCTGCTGTCACGCACGCATGCTAACAAATCTTTGGCGTAGAGGATTCCTATTATTTGATCAATACTGTTGCGGTAAACGGGTAAACGACTGAAGCCGCTGTTCTGGATTATCTCAAGTAACCTATCCAGTGAGCAATCCGAAGGTACTGCAATCATATCGAGGCGCGGAATCATTATATCGTGGGCGGTGCGGTCGCCAAATCTTGGAGTAGCAATAGTTTGTTCCGTTTCGGTGAGATGCACAAACCCAAACTCATCTCCTATATTCGCCTTCAGCTTTTTTCTATCTTCAGTGGGGTATTTTTTGGTGACTACCTTTGCGCCTATATTGACGATAAAGTTAGCGATTGGTGCAAACAGCCACATTTCAAAGCGCAATAGCTTTATTGAACGGTTCGCAGCACGTTCTGGAGTTCGTATGGCAAAACCGCGAGGAATGGCGCGGGTGAAAAGCAAGATAATACAAATTAGGGCAAAGACCATTAGCGATACCCAGAAGTTGTAGATGTTAAACTGATGGATGGCGCTAATGGCGCTGGCTGGAGCAATAATGTAACAAAAAATATCGGCGGTACGCATTACATTTGATAGTTGGAGCAAATCTTTGGTGATAGCCCCCAAACCGGGATTTTGCTCTGCTAGTTTTTCCAGTTGCTTTCGCGTTAGGGCGGCAATGCCCGCTCTGGTGTAAGCATTTGCTTCAAGCAAAATTAGCGCAATAAGTACCCCAAGTAATGACAAGCCGAACACTACATAACGCTCAGGCGTTATTTCCTGCTCTTTGCAGGGTGGTAGTTCTGTCGAGAATATTATCAAGAAATTACTACCGTCCGAATCTAGACCCATATATTATTTGCTAAACATCACACTAATAGAAAGGTCTTTGTGAATACGGGTAATCGCTTCGGCGATTATTGATGCTACCGAAAGAACTTTAATGCCCACTTTCTGAGCTTCGGGCGCGACCGGATAGCTGTTTGTAACTATGACGCTTTTCAGGCTAGACTTTCCTATTTGTTCAAGGGCATCTCCGGCAAATAAGCCGTGTACCGCACAGGCATAGACTTCTTTTGCGCCTCTTTCCATTATCATGTCTGCTGCGCTTATAAGGGTACCACCGGTTGAGATCATATCATCTACAATTACGGCTGTTTTTCCTTGCACATCACCGACCATATCTATAGTGTTAACCACATCATCTTCGGGGCGCTGCTTGGCAATAATAGCGAGGCTGGCGTTGAGCCTGTTGCGGAATTCTGCGGCTCTACGTACACCACCTGGGTCAGGTGAGACAATAACCATATCCTTAAGTGCCATTTGTCGCAAATAATCCGATAAAAGCGGACCTGCACGCAAGTGATCTACAGGCACTTCAAAGAAGCCTTCGATAGCGGGAGCATGCAGGTCAATTACCAGAACCCGGTCAACCCCTGCCGACTCAATAAACTTGGCTACAACTTTGGCGCTAATCGGTTCACGCCCACTGGTTTTCTTTTCTTGGCGGGCATAAGCATAATAAGGAATTACAGCAGTAATTCGCCCGGCGCTGCTGCGTCGAAGCGCATCAATTATAAAGCAAAGCTCGATGATATTATGATCCACCGGCTCGCAAAGAGTCTGGATTACAAAAACATCTCCCCCGCGCACGTTTTCCTCAAGCCGTATTCGGGTTTCATCGTTTTTAAATGTGCTGACAACTGCTCTACCCAAAGTAGTATTCAATTCGCGGGCGATTTCTTCAGCTAGATCACGATTCCCGTTCCCACTGAATACTTGTAGCCTACCGTCCATTGCCAAAGCTCATTCCTCCTTATTCTCAGAGTTTCCATTTACTGATTTACGCCGGATAGGTCGTGCTGGCATTCCCACAACCGTCACCCCCGACTCTACATTTTTTGTTACGACTGAACCTGCCCCCGTTATGGCATCATTGCCAAGTGTAAGCGGCGCACGTAAAATGCTATCGCTACCGATAAAAACATTATCGCCAATTACAGTTTTATTCTTGTTTTTACCATCATAATTTGCGGTTATTGTGCCTGCGCCTACATTTACCTCTTTGCCAAGAGTAGCATCACCGATAAAACTAAAATGGCTTTGCTTAGAGTTTGCGCCAATGTGGGAGCGGCTTACTTCTGCGAAATTGCCCAAGTAAACCCCTTCTTCCAGAATACAACCGGGTCTAACATGGGAAAATGGACCAATGCTCACGTTATTTTTCAGGGTTGAGTTTTCCACCATCGAAGCATTGATTACGCAATTTTCTCCAATATTTGCCTCTACCAGAATAGCATTTGGACCAATCACGCAACCTTGTTTGATTATACAATTGCCCTTAATATGAGTATTTGGCTCAATTATTGTATCGGCTGCAATGCGTGCAGTTGCGCTGATATAGGTCGAAGCGGTATCAACGATGGTGACACCGTTAAGCATATGGTGGCGTAACACCCTGTAGCGCAATATAACATTGGCTTCAGCCAATTGCACCCGGTCATTGATTCCCAATACTTCCTCGAAATCGGTTTTCATGGTTTGCACAGGGTGAAGCTTGTCAACCTCATTAGTTTTAAGAGCCATAGCGGGTAAATCGGTGAGGTAATATTCGCCCTTAGCTGGGTGTTTTTCCAGCCGTTTTAGGTTTTCCCATAGCCACTTACCCCGAAATAGGTAAAGGCTAGGGTTAATCTCTTTCAAATTGCGTTGCTGGGGTAACAATTCGGCTTCTTCAATAATCTGGCTAAAACGTCCTTTACCATCGCGTATTATTCGACCGTATCCATAAGGGTTTTCAGCTTCTGTAGTAACAAGGGTGACAAGAGGATTAGAGGTTAGATGTGATTGGATAAGCCGATTCAGAGTATGGGATTTTACCAGTGGACCATCACCGAGTAAAACAAGCACATGTGCCGTGTCAGTTTCTTCCAACTTAGTTAGCGCATCTTCAGCGCACTTTACCGCATGCCCCGTTCCAAGTTGCTCATCCTGATTTACTATCAGGTAGTTTCCCTGTTTCTTTACAACATTTGCTACTTCTTCGCCCGAATATCCTACTACGATTGCAGTTCTCTCAGGAGGGATTCCGGTGTGGCGTACCGCTCGTAACAAGTGGCAAATCATCGGTTCTCCCAATAGCGGGTGCAACACCTTGGGGAGTTTGGAGCGCATGCGCGTACCCTTACCGGCAGCTAGAATCACTACTACAATGTTAGCGGGGTCGAGGGGTATATGTTCAACAATTTTATCGTTGGCTTCTATATACATATCTAATTTCCCAATTCCAGTATAATCCGATAAATCTTACGAGCTTTACTCGTGGGCATGCTAACCGATTAAAGTTTGCTATGTCAAGCAATTTAGCTACAAATTTGATAATGTAGGGCTGCTACTGTTAGCGGTTTAATTCGTTTGCGGTATCAACCCTGTCTTTCAAGTGGGGAAAAGTAATATCGTGTTTTCCTACTTATGCAAACAATATAAGATGTACATATGTTCTATAATTAATATTAGGAGGTACTATTATGTTGCACAAAGATCAAATTGAAGCTCTACGCCAACCGCTTGACTGGTCGCGTGTGAAAGAAAGACCGGGACCCGGCGGTACACGACTCTCCTATTTGGAAGGCTATGATGTTATAGACAAAGCTAATGAAATCTTTTTACCGGGCGAATGGGGTCATGAAACATTGGAGGTGCAGTACCACGAAGTGGCTGACCCTTCCAGCGGAGAAGTGGTAGGGGCATTTTACTCGGCGCGGGTACGGTTGGAAGTGCGCGGCTGTATCCCGGTAACTGAGGAGGGAGTTTGTCCGGTAGAACTGATAAAAGGGAAGGGCTTGGTGGCGGAGCATGACAAAGGGCGCAAGGGCGCGATAACTGATGCCTTGAAACGTTGCTTCAGGATATACGGCGAGCAATTGGGTAACAGCCTTTATGACCGCGCCTATATTTCTGAACAACGCGCTGCCGTTCGCAAAGCGGGAAATTCTAGAATAGAGACAGTCAAACCGGAACATTCTTCCCAAACCAACGCGGCGCAACTAGCAGAAATTAGGGAATTGGCTGCCCGGCGCAAACTCAGTTTACAGGCAATAGAAAAACGCTGTCGCGAACTGTACGGCGCAGGGGTATCGGGGCTTAGTCCAGAGCAAGCCACCGATATTATTGCCAAACTGCGAGAGACATTACCGTCCACGCCCGTTGGTTGATGCGCCTAGAATAAAAACAAGGGGCGTTAAGCCCCCTGCTTGAAAAAATAATTGCACCCTAGCGTTTAAGGTTTTACGGCTGTCGCCAATGCCTTGACCACATCGTAGGCAGGGCGTTTGGTGCCATCCCGCCTAAAGATGCTGAATGCGATAGCGCCATCAACATCGTTGCTGTCAGGGCGCAAACTGGGTTTCCAGAAATTGAGATTCCACAGCGCCATCACCCCCATATAGGGATAATCCGCTTGCGTCTTCTCAAAAGCTCGCTTGATATAATCTGCTTGTTGCTGTTCGCTAACTTGCAGCGCATAAGCGTAATTTGAGTTTGGCGGGAAAGATTTGCTAGTTGCCCAACCGAACTCGGTCAACCAGATTTGGCGTGCAGCATCACTATGGTCAACCATAACTTGGCGAAGCCCTTCAATGCGGCGGAAGTAATGGCTTGGGTGATTGTTCCAGCCATTGCAAGTGCTAAGAGGGGCTACGTTGCTAGGGAAAAGGGTATCTGGAGGGTTGCACGCGCTACCGGGATGTGCGCCTACCACATCAAAATAATTGTTGCGTTTAACTTCACCGTTGTTATATTCATAGAGCATTTTAAGATATTCGACATCATCAATTGCAAAACTGGGGTCGTTTACTCCGGTAGGAGATAGAGCTCCCAATATTACGAAAGCCCATGGGTCGTTCGATTTAACACCCTCGCTGCCTACCGCAAGTAGCTTCACATAGCGTTGAAGAATAATCGGTGAACCCACTTCCCAAGAGAGGTTTTCTTCATTCCAGATTTCGTAAGCGTCCACCTTAAGTCGGTAGCGTTCCGCCAATGCTGCCATAAACCGCCCGTATGCGCTAACGTTATTCGGTAATGCGGAACTGGAATCTAGGTACATATTCGGGGTGTCTTTCGGGACGAGTATGATATGGATTCCGTTGGAGTAAAGTGAATCCACTACCTTATCGAGTTCGTTCCAGATAAATACCCCCGGTTGTCCATTAACTTCGATGTCTCTCCACGAAACCTTCTGAACTACCCAGCGTACGCCCAAATCTTTCAACTGATTGTTGATTTGGGTACGATCTTCATAATAAAGATGTGCGCCGATGCCGTAGGAAATGTGAGGAGCTTGCAGCGGCACATCGCGGGGCGGGATGTAGTTGCGAGAACCGCTTGGGAAACGCCACTTGAAGTAGTGTTGCCCTACGTTGCCCATTTCAACTTGGAATTCTTTAGGGTTGCTGGGGGTATAGGTAAGCACGCGCCGTTGGAAAGCTTGTACCAGCACATCTTTCTGAACGCCACCAACCATTGCTTGCGTCCAATACGGTTCGGTGATTGGGAGTCCCATCGCCGAAATCCAGTTAAAGACCCTCTGACCCTGCACCAACGTGCTACCATCTGGGGCGAGGGTAGGTCCTACCTGATTCAGGTAATCCCAGAGCTTGCGAGGGATATTGTGACCAAAACTTTCATCGTAATAAACGATGTCGGTTCCATCAATACCGGCTTTGGAAGGGTCATTCCCAACATCCCCGGCTTTATTGATAGTACCAGTGGCACGCGAGCCAATTTGGTTGGGGGCTTTTTTGCTTAGAGGATTTGCCTGATCGGTAGACGCAACATTGCGGAAGCTGCCATAAACCGGAGACAGAGCATTCACCTCAATGGGGTCACCGGCAATCGGCACTTCGGCAGAGCCTACAGAGCGGAAGCGGCTGTCACCATCCTGCTGAAAACCGCTGATAAGCTCAACCACCAGCAAGCCGTTGCTTACATAGAAATCGCCACTAGGATTAGCGTACCGATTGTTGATTTCCATTCTGGTTTTATCAAAATATTGCACCAGACGATAGTTGTTAGGTGAATTGTCATAGAATTCGGCAAATTGCCCCTGAGCGGATTGTACAGCTGGACCCCATAAGAAGCTGCGAACTGCCTTTCCGGTTTCTACCGGCAAGTCGGTTTTAATCCATAAATTTTGGAACGCCGGGTTTACAAAGCCCGGTACGGTTGAAGATGCAACTATAGATGTTGAAATGGTTGAAGTGGGCGCTGCGCTTGCTTCTTCAAGGGTTGGACCAAGCGATGCAAAAAATACTACCAGCAGCCCCGCTACAAGCGGTAAGCGTTTCTTCACAGGTTTCCTCCTTGCGAACCCTAGCAAATTGGATGCACTAACTAACATTCATAATCTGGGCTAAGCCCGGTTCTTTAACTTGCGCCGGCTATTAACTTTACGCTTGTGATGCGTTGGTCGAAAGGCAACAAACTAACAGATGCTTTTTTCATCTCCCCTAAGCAGGTTCACAAATATTTGGACCACGCTTGTCAGGGGATAATACCGGAACAATCTTAGTTAGAATGGGGATAATTTCAAACCCGCGTTAGTCTAACATGACTTCCCATTTTTTGTCTAATGTCCCTAATGATAAAACGTGTATAAATATCAGCGGTTACGCAGGAGTAAAAAAAGAGACTCGCGCTAAACGCGAATCTCTAATCAAATTATTAGTTTGTATTCTTCAGGCGTTTGTGGCGTTCTCGTTCGGAAAGCAGTGATGCCGGGTCTTTTTCGAGTTGCTCTAGCATAGCGGCATTGGTTGTTTTTGAACCGGGCATTGCCGACAGCGGCGTTATTATGCGGGGCGCGGGTTCGGCTAAGCCGGATTTAGTAGCTTCTTCTACTTCTTTTTTGCCCGGTATTTCAATCTCAATTGGTATTCGACCCCGCGTTGCCCACCACCCTGCAAACATTCCCACAAATACCAGCGGTGCGCCACGCGCTATAGCTACAAGTACAAAGCGAGCGAAAGATTCCCAATATAAGCCATTGAATAATTCTTCCAATAAGCCAACAAAAGCAAGCCCTACTCCTACGAAGAACCCTGCCATGCCAGTATAATAGAGGGGTCTGCACCCGATAAACTTGACCATATAGGCGCAACCAAAGAGAGTTACAAAGAAGGGAATACCCGTAACCAAAACGTTTAAACGGTCTTCTAATTGGTAGGCTGCAAAAGTTAGCATCAATACCATAGCAACCAAACCCAAAGACCATGTGATGGTTACTGTAATAAAGGGGTCATTTTTGAAAGGATTGGAAAAGCGAGTAGATTTATTTTTTTCTTTGGTTCGCATCGTTACTTCGCTTTCCGGGTAAGCGTACCCACTATATAAAGAGTCGTTTCTACCTTTATTTTAACAGGTTTTTTAGTGGACATAGCATGGTGCAGCCGAAAATCATAGTCCTTATATTATCTATGATTCTAATCACATTAAATTCTAAATCTTCGCCCTAATATGGTCAAGTGAGTTTAGGGGATGCAAAGTGAATTTCTGATGGGTTTTTGGAGTCAATAATACCTTAGGCGCAGTTGTTATAGCTTAACCCCTTGCCACTCCCTACTGTTTTGTGACGTAAAAAGCATTAGTTGTGCTAGTGAGAGTGGCAAGGCTACTTTGGGGCGTAAGGGGTAGGTGCAAAGAACTACGCCCTAAAAACGTTTTTTGCAACGGTCTTGCTTGACGGTTCCACAAAATTCCATTATTTATGCAAATTATCTTTGCATGTAATAATTATTGTAAGCTTGTTGTATTATAATTACACAGAAAAAATGATAGAAATGTAGAAACGGATAATATAATATGCCAAAACAAGCTGAAGACATTATACAAGTGCTGATAGTTGATGACCACCCTGATGTGCGCGATGGAATACGCCGCATACTTACTACTGAATCAACTATTGAGGTAGTGGGTGAGGCAACGAGCGGTAAAGAGGGAGTCGAACTAGCTCGAAAATTACGTCCGACTATTGCTTTAATGGATATTGAAATGCCGGGCGAATTTGATGGTTTGGATGCAACTCGTTTGCTAAAGCAAGATTGCAGAGATTGCGATGTGTTGATGCTGACCTTTCATGATGGGCAAGAATATCTGAAACAAGCTTTGTTATGTGGCGCAAGCGGCTATATCCTGAAAGATTCCAATCGAACAGATATAATTCAATCGGTTCTAACCGTAGCTAATGGTGGCATGTTAATTGACCCTGCAATGTTGCGATACTTAATACACGATATAGCCCAAACCGATGTTTTTTTCCAGAATGGTAGCAGCGCTACTCAGAAAAGCGAGGAACTTTCTAAAAAAGCTGAGCTTACCGAGAGTTTGACCCGGCGTGAAAGAGAAGTGTTTGAATTACTTGGTGAAAGTTTGACTAATATAGACATCTCCAACCGATTAATGATTAGCCAAGCAACGGTTAAAAGCCACGTAAAATCAATTCTTAGAAAATTGGGCTTAAATTACCGGACGCAAGCGGCAGTATTAGCGGTGCGTTTGGGCGTGTAATTCAATTAATTAGGTGGTTTTACCAACATTGATGTTGATTTTTGCAGAAAAAAAGATTTTAAGTAACTATTCACCCCCTAACTTCCTCAATGAGGAAAAGAGAGGGAGGAATTACCCCTGTACCTCTTTTCGTTAATTCTGTGTCCGAGCGTCAACTTATTAATTATTATAAAGAGTTGGTTTAGGAATAGAAAATATGTATCTTACTCGTACTGGTTCACCTAAAGCTTTAGTAGTCGATGATGTTAGCCAAGCTGCCGAAACAGTTGCTTATATTCTTCATCTAAGTCGGGGCTTTAGCGTACGAACTGTTTATGACCCTTATGATGCTCTCAAGGTCGTTAAAGAGGAAAATTATGATCTGGTAGTTATTGATTACCAGATGCCCGGTTTAGATGGGATTCAGTTGCTTAAGCAACTTAAAAATTCAGATGCTGCGACTACCTATATAATAATGACCGGTAGGAACGATATGAGGGTTATAATGAATGCGCTTAAAGCAGGCGCACAAGGGTTTGTTTCCAAACCGTTCACGCGGAACGAACTGCTTGAGTCGATTGATTTGGCGTTGGAAAAAACTCGTTTGCTGCGTGAGCATATCCATATGCGAGTTTATGCCCCTTTATTGCGTAGCGCAATTGGCGCTCTTCTAAGCGCATTGGAGTATGAACACGATGATACGGCAAATCACTCCAAGCGAGTAGGCTATTACGCTGAAGAAATTTCAATTGATTTTGGAATGAGTCAGGAAGAACGCCATATAATCCAATTAGGCGCATTATTCCATGATATTGGCAAAATCGGTGTGCCTGACCATATCTTGTTAAAACCGGGTTTCTTGACCGAAGAAGAGCGTCATATAATGCGTACACATCCTGAGATTGGCTGGCGCATAATTAAAGATGTAGAAGGGTTGGGCAAAGTAGCGGAAATTGTGCGTGCGCACCACGAACGATTTGATGGGAAGGGCTATCCTGACGGATTATCCGGCCAACAGATACCGCTTGGGGCGAGGATAGCATCGGTAGCGGATAGTTTTGAAGCAATTGTATCGCCACGGGTTTATTCTTCTGGACGTTCGGTGGAAGAGGCATTGGCGGAAGTGCGCCGTTGTTCCGGTACCCAGTTTGACCCTGCTGCCGTAGAAATATTTCTCAATAAAATGGAAAATGGGAAAATTTCGTACAAACCGACTAATACGCCTATAAGCAACCTGAATCTTTGCGTTCAGCCTCAACCGGAATAAGCCACCCCCATTCATTCTTCGAACCTTTCAAAACCTGCCCGGCGTAGTGCAGAGATAGAATAGTCATACCGCTATATACTCGAAATTCACAAGCACCACATACTTTAGCCATGAATGTAACCGCTACCGCTTGTAAAGAACCTCTATTCGTATGCTTTTGTACAATTTAACCATTAGAACCATAGCTAATTTTGAGCAATTCATCTATAGCTTTATTGTTTACAATAAGTTATTATTATAAATAACAGGAGGGTAAATAAACATCCACCGTGTTTACCAAATATTCACCCTTCACTGCTAGGGTTAATGTAAATGAGCAGCTAATTATGCCTCTGCAAAAGGGGTTTCAAGCTCAACGAACCCCCGGCTAGGTAAGGTTTTAGTCAAACACCACTTCCCTGCAAAGCCGCAGTTTTCTAATATTAATAAACTTTTGGCTAACATAGCCATGAGCGCTGTCACTTATTTGCCTGATAGTAACTAAACTTATTGGGTTGGATTGGTGTTGCCGGAACTTATCGGTAGCACAATATCTTTGATTTAATGGGAGGTAACCGTGAGACAAGTTGCATTTTATGGTAAAGGTGGTATTGGGAAGTCCACCACACAGCAAAATACTGCTGCTGCTCTGGCTTCGCTCGGTAACAAAATTATGGTGGTGGGTTGCGACCCTAAAGCCGACTGCACTCGCCTTCTGTTGGGCGGCAAGCGACAAGCGACTATGCTCGACACCCTGCGCGAAACCGGTCCTGACAAGATTACGCTCGATCAAGTTATCGCCGATGGTTATAAGGAAGTGAAGTGCGTGGAAGCGGGCGGACCTGAACCGGGCGTAGGTTGCGGCGGACGCGGCGTTATCACTGCCATTCAGACTTTGCAAGAACTGGGCGCATACGAAGATAGCCTCGACTATGTTTTCTACGATGTACTCGGTGACGTAGTATGCGGCGGTTTCGCAATGCCCATCCGTGAAGGCTATGCCGAAGAGATTTACATTGTGGCTTCCGGCGAGTATATGGCTCTTTTCGCCGCTAACAACATTTCCAAAGGTATCCAGAAGTTTGCCAGTCGCGGCTATGCCCGTTTAGCCGGAATTGTTTGCAACTCCCGCTTGGTAGAGAATGAGCGCGAACTGGTAGAAGAATTTGCTCGCCGCATCAACACCCAACTTATCCACTTTGTACCCAGAAGCAAGGATGTACAACGCGCTGAAATCAACAAGAAGACCGTAATCGACTACGACAATTCTCTGCCGCAGGCTCAGGAATACCTAGAGTTAGCCAGAAAAATCAACGAGAATGATAAATTCACCATTCCTACCCCCATCAGCCAAGACGAACTAGAAGAGCTGATGAGCCAGTACGGGATAGTCGATTAATCGCGCCGGGCGCAACTGACTGCGCCTACTACATTGCCTGAGAAGGTAGGAGACAAAAACGATGAAAATGATCCGCGCTATTATCAGACCTGAAAGAGCCGAAGTGGTAGCTTCTTCCTTGGCGGCAGCCGGTTTCCCGGCTTTAACCCGCATGGATGTGTACGGACGGGGCAAGCAAAAAGGCATCTCATTTGATGCTATCAAATATGAGGAATTGCCGAAAAGCATGTTGATGATTGTAGTTGAGGACGAAAACGTCAGCAAAGTAACCAGCATTATCCAAGTTTCGGCTTTGACCGGATACTACGGAGATGGCAAGATTTTAATAACCCCGGTTGATACTGCTTATACAATCCGTACCGGAGAAGAGGGGCTATAACCATGAAGGAAATAGTCGCGGTTCTGAGAATGAACAAAGTCCAGCACACCCGTGATGCGCTAGCTGAAAAAGGTCATTACGCAATGACCGTAAAAAATGTGCTAGGTCGCGGTAAACAAAAAGGGCTTCAGTACGAATTAGAGGGGGATAGTGGTCCCCAGTTTACCGAAAGTCCCCGCATCCACTACATCCCTAAGCGACTGCTAATGTTGCTGGTGACGGATGACCATGTTGAGGAAGTAGTGGAGACTATTATAAAAGCCAACCAGACCGGCAATATCGGCGATGGAAAAATCTTTATCTGCCCGGTGGAGGACGCAATACGGGTTAGAACAAAAGAAACTGGCGACAGGGCTATCCTGTAAGGAGTTAGATTTATGACTTTTACCACTGCGCTGGATTCCCAGCTACAACCAGATTTGTCCGCAAAAGTTGCGGCTCATCCCTGCTATGGCAAAGCTGCCCATTTCCGGTTTGGACGTATACATGTGCCGGTAGCGCCAAAATGCAATATCCAGTGTGGTTACTGCGTGCGGAAGTATGATTGCCCGAACGAAAATCGCCCCGGTGTTACCACTAAGGTGGTTAGCCCGGAACAGGCGTTAACCACTATTCGTCAGGCAATGAAAGCCGACTCGCGAATGACCGTTCTCGGCATTGCGGGTCCGGGCGACCCGCTGGCTAATTCGGCTTCTCTTGAAACCTTTCTGCTGGCAAAAGAAGAGTTTCCGGGGTTGGTCAAGTGCGTATCCACCAATGGGCTGGCTTTGCCCGAACGAGTGGAAGAACTGCACAAGGCGGGCGTAACCGCGCTCACCATCACCATCAACGCCGTTGACCCAGAAGTAGGTCAGCACATTTACACGCATGTACGTTATCAGGGCAAAACCTACCGTGACCGCGAAGCTTTCGAAATTTTAAGCGCGAACCAATTGGCAGGGCTTAAAGAAGCGGTGCGGTTGGGTATGGTGGTAAAAGTCAATTCGGTGCTTATTCCCGGCGTAAACGACCAACATATGGTGGAAATTGCGCGAGTCGTCAGCGCGTTAGGGGCTTATGTAATGAACATCATGCCCTTAATCCCACAGGCAAAGTTCAAAGATGTAACCCCTCCCACTCCGGCGGAATTGGCGGCTATCCGTACCGAGTGCGAGAAACATATTAAGCAGTTTATGAATTGCAGGCAATGTCGCGCCGATGCTGTAGGCGTACCGGGTGAAGAGGATTGCTCAACTGACAATTCCTGCACTCCCAAGTTTTTGAACGACCAAGCTCCGATGAACCTGCAACCCAGAAAGAAGGTGTAACTGATGGCAGTTTTGAAATGCGATGCAACTATCCCCGAAAGGGATAAACATATACTTATCAAAGGGGAGGGACAGGACGGTAAATGTTCGATAGCCTGTAACTCCGCTACAACCCCCGGCGATATGACCGAGCGCGGTTGTACCTACGCCGGATGTCGCGGTGTGGTGGGTGGACCCGTGCAAGATGCCATCCAGCTTACCCACGGGCCTATCGGTTGTGCTTTCTTCTCATGGGGTTATCGCCCCCACATCGCCGATAGCGATTTCCACATGAAATACACCTTCGTTTCCGATATGGACGAATCAAACGTGGTATTCGGCGGTGAGAAAAAGCTTTTACAATCCATTATCGAAGCAAACGAAGCCTTCCCCGAAGCCAAAGGCGTTTTCATCTACAACACCTGCACCACCGCCCTAATCGGTGACGACGGCAAGGACGTAGCTAAAATTGCCACCGAGAAAATCGGCAAGCCCGTGGTTTTCTTCCCTTGCGAAGGTTTCCGGGGCGTTAGCCAATCCGCCGGACACCACGTAGGCAACGAAACCATCTTCAAGAATCTGGTAGGAACGGCAGAGCCGGAAGAAGACTCGGCTTATTCCATCAACATTTTGGGCGATTACAACATCAAAGGCGACTTACGCACTTTTGAACCGCTTTTCGAAGCAATCGGCTTGAATATAGTCGCTCGCTTCACTGGCAACGTCAAAGTGGACGAACTGAAGGTGATGCACCGCGCCAAGCTCAATGTAATCCACTGCGCCCGTTCTGCCACCTATGTTGCCGATATGATGGAAGCTAAATACGGCACTCCTTCCATCAACGTAACCTTGTGGGGCATTGAGAATATGTCCAAAGCTCTGCGCGATACCGCAGCCTTCTTTGGGCTAGAACATGAGGCAGAAAAGGTTATCAAGCGCGAAGTGGCTAAGGTTATGCCGAAGATTGAGTTTTACCGCAAACGCCTTGCAGGGAAGAAAGTGTTCATCTATCAGGGCGGTCCTCGCGCTTGGCACTGGCCCGAGTTGTTAGAAGAACTTGGCATGGAAACCATCGGCGCGGCTACCACCTTCGGTCACGCTGACGATTATCAGAAGATTTACGAAAAGGTCAATGATGGCGCATTTATCATTGATAACCCGAACGTGCCTGAACTGGAAGAAATCCTGCTTACCCTGAAACCTGACCTGTTTATTTCCGGCAACAAAGAGAAGTATGTGGCATACAAATTGGGCGTACCATTTGTAAACGGTCACACCTACGAAACAGGTCCTTACGCAGGCTTCTCAGGTATGGTCAATTTCGCCCGTGATATGGACAAAGCATTGTCCGCTCCGGTCTGGAAACTGGTAAAAGATATGGCGCAGCCCGTACCGGGTGGGCTAGAAGAGGAAGTGGCATAGTGAGCACAGTTGTTAAACAAGAAAGAGCGGTTTCGATTAATCCGCTACGCGCTTGCGCACCAATCGGCGCTATGCTGGCTACTTTCGGGGTACATGGCGCACTTACCATTAATCACGGCTCACAAGGTTGTGCCACTTATCCCCGTCACCAGATGGCGCGTCATTTCCGCGAACCTGTGGAAGTGGCGACCAGTTCGCTGACTGAAAGTACCACCATCTACGGTGGACGTGAGAACTTGCTGGCAGCGATAAAGAACGTCTATGAACGCTTCAACCCAACGATGATTACGGTTTGCAGCACCTGCTTATCCGAAACCATTGGCGATGACATCCCGGCGTTCATTGACGAGTTCAAAGGGCTGAATCCAGAAATAGATATTCCGATACTGGCGGTAAAGTCACCTTCCTATGTGGGTACTCATATCACCGGCTTTGACAATTTCCTGAAAGAGTTGGCGTTGGCGTTACCCCGCAAGACTCGCCCCAACAAACGGGTTAACATCATCCCCGGTTGGGTTAATCCCGGCGATATTCGCGAGATTAAAGAAATCTTGAGCGAGATGCAGATTGATGGGCTGGTGCTAACCGATTATTCGGATACGCTGGACGGCGGTTTGTATTCGCCTCGTCCCCATTTCCCGAAGGGTGGCATTAGCCTTGACGAAATCAAGGACTCGGCTAATGCGCTCGGCACAATCGCGTTGCAAAAGCATGTGGGTGGTGAAGCGGCGCGGGTTTACAAACGGCGTTACGGCGTACCGGCGCACGTCCTACCGATGCCGATTGGTATGGCAAACACCGATCGCTTCATCAAAACCCTGTCTGAAATAACCGGCAAGCCCGTATCGGCTGAACTCCAGTCGGCACGCGCCCGTATGTTGGATGCAATCGTGGATACCCATATGATTACTACCGGCGCAAAGGTAGCAATCTACGGTGACCCCGATTTGGTAGAAGGTTTGGTAAGGCTAGTAGTGGAAATGGGTATGGAGCCGAAGTATGTGGCAACCGCCACCGACTCCAAAACTTGGCCCACTGATTTGATGGCTCTGTCCGAAGAATTCGGTCTGGAGATGGAAATTATGCCTAAAACCGACCTCTACGCCATCCACAAAAAGATGAAGGCAAACCCGGTTGACTTGTTAATCGGTCACTCCAAAGGCAAGTACATTGCCGATGAGGAAAAAGTCCCGCTCATTCGCGCTGGTTTCCCTGTGGAAGACCGCTACGGCTATCATCGCCGTTCGGTGGTTGGCTATAAGGGTGGCGTTTATCTGGTGGACAAAATTACCAATGCGCTACTCGCTAAGAAAGGCGCATTAATAAGCAATACCCTGCTTGAGATTAAATAAAAGTCAACCTTCTTGTGAGTTAAGGATTTCCGGGTAAGAACACACCCGGAAATTCTCTTATTTTCAAAATAATTAAAACTAAATCGGTAAAAACTATGCAAATCAGCGCACGCAATCAATTAAAAGGTACGGTTAAAGAGGTTAAGCTAGGGGCGATTATGGCTGAAATACTGGTGGAACTGGCAACAGGCGAAGAACTGGTGTCGGTTATAACCCGCAATTCGGCGGTGGGCTTGGATTTAAAGGTTGGCGATACGGTCGCCGCCATCATCAAATCCACCGAGGTTATGATCGGTAAAGAATAAGCATTAAAAAATTGAGGAGTAAGTTATGCCCCCAGTACAAAATGCTGTAGTAGAACGCGGCAGAAAAATGAAAGCCTCTCCCTTCCCAATGATAGAGCCGGAAGAAGCCATCCGCCTGATTGCGGAAAACGTAGCTTCACCTGCGCCTAGCGATACCGAAACGGTCGCGCTTATTGTCGGAAAAGGGTGGGTACTGGCAGAGGATATTTACTCAACCGTTAACATCCCCACTTTTGATACTACTCCCATTGATGGCTATGCCCTTTTCGCGGAAGAGGGCAGGCAGGAATGGCAGGTAATCGGTGAGCATCTCGCCGGAGAAACGGGCTATCTGCGGATAGAAGCGGGTACGGCAATACGCATTATGAACGGCGCACCCTTGCCGGAGGGCGCAAATTCGGTGGTAATGGTGGAATTTACCAACGAAACGGATAACGTGTTGAGCTTATCCATTCCGGTTAAAGCGGGCGATAATATTCGGCACATTGGGCAGGATATAAAAAAGGGGCAACTGGTGCTAAAGGCTGGCACGGTGATGGGTGCGCCTGAATTAGGCTTGGCGGCAATGGTAAACCGGGCGAGCTTCAAAGCCTATCGCCGTCCTCGCTTGGGCGTTATTTCGGTAGGTGACGAAATTGCCGAGCCGGGGGATGTGTCGAAACCAGAAGCTGTTTACGATTCTAACCGTTTCAGCCTTGTCGCTGCCCTTACCGATGCCTATGCCGAAGCTATTCCTTTGGGAATTGCTCCCGCCAGTAAAGAGGGCTTGCGTACCATGATAATGGATGCGCTCGAAATTTATGATGGCGTTGTGACAAGCGGCAGCCTTTCGGTTGGCAAAACGGATATAGTAAAAGACCTGTTAGAAGAGCTTGGGACTATCCATTTTGGTAGGGTCAACCTTAAACCGGGCAAACCCTTTACCTTTGTGACCGCAGAAATCAATGGGAAGCGCAAACCCATCTTTGGTTTGCCCGGTTCGCCCGTTTCCAGTCTAGTCTCTTTTGAATTGTTTGTGCGTCCGGCTGTCCTGAAAATGGGTGGTCGCGCAAAGCGGCATCGTCCCACCATTCAAGTTCAGGCAGAACATGCCATTGCCCATGCTGCGGATAGGAATGAATACGTGCGGGCAATCGTGAGCCAGCAATTTGAACCTGAGACTAGAAGCTACACTTTCACCGCTCGTACTACCGGGGCGCAAAACAGCAGCCGCTTGATGTCTATGTTGGAGGCAAACGCCCTTTTGCGCTTATCGCCCGACCCTCACGCGGTCAAAGCCGGTTCTTATATGACTGCCGTTCTTTTGAATTGTACCGAGATATAAATTGTGGAGTTCTATCCTGTATGGCATGTGAAAACCCTAATTGCAAACAAATACCCGGTTTTGATGGGATAAACGGCTACCATAGCGTTGAAATCCCTGCCCCTTGGCACAATCAAACCAATAGGCTGCTTTATAATCCTAAAAGCAAAGTGTTTGTATTAAGCCCCAATTCAGCCCTAACCTTCGTAGCTCGACAACAAGCCTTAGCAGAATTGCTACAACAACGAAACGTGTTGATCGAGTTGTTCACCACGAATCCGGGGATAGGGCATGAAAAGCTTTGCCTGACAAATAAAGCTGAGGGGAAAGCTGGATTGCCTGTGTTGAAAGTGCAGGAGGCGGGCATTTGAAAATCGCAGTAGCTACTAATGACGGAAAAACCATCAGCGTGCATTTTGGGAAATCCCAGTATTTTATGGTGGTGACGGTGGATGAGGGCAAGGAGGTAGCGCGAGAATTGCGCGACCGGAGCGTGCCTTCTGCCGCTGCTGCGCTCGGCTTTGCTGAGGACGAGGCGAATACCCCCAAACACAATACCGACCATCTAGCCGATTGCAAGGTGGTAATCTCACGCGGCATGGGTGGGGGGATGCTCTGGTTTTTGCAGCAAGCCAAGTACAGAGTCATCTTAACCGAAGTGGCGAATATTGACCGCGCTATTAATGAATTTATCGAGGGGCGGCTTCTAAACCACCCCGAATTTGTGCAATAACTAAACACACAAATATTTTAGGAGAGGGGCGTACTTTCCAGTATGTCGCAAAAGTCAATGTAGCGCCGTACTCGGCGGCAATATCCGGGTAGGGTGGAAATTATGTGGTATGCGGTATCTTTTCGGCAGGATACACTAAGCGGTGAGGTAAATCCGGTAGGCATAATTGATGGTCCCTTTGAGAAGATTGAAGAAGCTCGAAAAGTGGCAAAGGTGAACGAAAGCCAATATCATTGGGGTGACGATTGGAATTACCAGTGTGAGGCTCGTTGGGCTTCCAGCTACGATAATGCCCGCCAATTTGTGTTTGAGAGTTAACGATAAGATTAGAAATGACTAAGGTATTCTTTAGATAAATCAATGTCCTTCTCATAGAGGGAAGTAGATTGATAAATGCAAAGGTGTTAAAACCTTTTGTAGGCTTCAGAAATCTTAAATTTCTAGTTCAAATCTGAATCTAAAACTTAATATACAGCAGCTGAGCTTTGCTGCGATACTATTTCATTTTCTTTCACTTCGCCACCAACTGCTCGGTTGCCTTTTATCTCTGTAAGAGACAACCCTGTTTTGACCTTCTTGCTTTGCGCGGTAAAGCGCTTTATCTGCTCGCTTGTACCAATCAGAGGTTCGGACTTTATTCTTTCAGTAATGATGGTTTAGGGTTTGGTATGATATGCTGAAAAAAAGCAATTCCTTTTTTAGGTATTACGCTATATAATGGGAAAATCTGCTGCTTTTATTGAAAAAGCAGTTGTAGATTCAGCTACAACAAATTTCATAATTATAGTTAGAGCTTATCATCTAATTGGTCGGGATTTTATTAAATATTCACCTCTTTAGACTTGTCTATTCACCAAAGATTGATAAACTTTATACTATAAGAGGTTGTAGCACGTTACCAAAAAATGCAGGCAAAGGAGGTTACAGGTAATGTACAAGAAAATTGCGGTTACTTTGGACGGTTCACCACTCGCTGAAAAAGCATTACCCTACGCAGTAAAACTGGCAAATCTACTGAATACCGAGTTACTGTTGTTGCGTATTGCAGATTTACCGCCCTTGGTTTCCGACAATGTTGATCATGAATTGGAAGCAATTGAGTCTGCGGAAGCCTATCTCAAATCTGTAGAAAAGGTGATTACTGATTCCGCAAAGCCGCTTTTTATTGCGGCTGACCGACTCCAGCCATTAGTTGCTTACGGTAAGCCTGAACTTGAAATAAGCGAAATTGTTCCTTTTGAAGAAGCCGACCTATTAATAATGACTACGCATGGTCGCAAAGGTTTGGCACGGCTTACGCAGGGTAGCGTTAGCGCTAAGGTATTACACCAGATTAATATCCCTGTCATTTTGATTAAGCCGGAAAATTTGAAAGAAGAAATTCCGCTAGAGACTTTGATGAGTTCGATAACCACCTTTGATGTTCCCGAAGTAACTATATTAATGACGGTTGATGGTTCTCCTGAATCTGAAACTATTATTGCTCCTACTGTCGAGTTTGCCAAGAAAGTTGGAGCGGCAATTTACTTGTTTACTGTGGTATTACCTCCAATGCCAGTTGAGATGGGAAGCGTTTCGACTGGTTATGGGTTTGGCGATGAAGCGGAAAAGATGCAACAACAGGCATCTGAGTATGTCAAAAAACTCGAAGCCAAAATCGCTGAGCAAGGTATCAAGGTTGTAACTAAAGTTAGTTTAGCTGACCCTGCCGCAGAGATAGTGCAGTATGCTCAGGAAATCCAAGCAAACATGATTTCTATGGCTACTCACGCACGTGGCAAATTAGGTCAAATGGTTATGGGTAGTGTCGCAGATGAAGTGATGCGAGAAAGCCATTTACCCGTAATGTTGAAGCATATGCCGTCTGGTAAAGAGACCAATGCTGAAAACGACTATGCTGGTGCTACAAATTAGCTTGTAACCCATCTATGTATTGAAACCGGGAAGACTCAACCCCCGATTTTCAATTGCTATAATCGGGATAAGATAGCAAGAATTATCCAAAAAATACAGTTAGCAAAAAACCTCCTTATCTAAAAAGGCTTTAATCAAAGCCAAAATAGATGGGAGGTTTCTTTATTCAAGGCGGTTGGACAGAGCGGGTTAAATCGGGTAGGATATTTATTATGGAAGACAAGATTAATTTCGCTTATCTACAAATATATACACGCCACTCCAACTTTGGTAGCTTGCTTGCACCTTCTGAACTGGCGGCATATCTACTTGAAAATACAACCGGAGCAAATATCGCAATCGCGGTTACGGATACATTTTCGGTTGCCGCAATACCAGATTTACAGCGATTGCTGTCTGGCTCAAGCATAACTCTGCTTGCCGGTATGGAGGTAGGCTTTAGCTTTGAAAGCGCGAAGGCATTGCCCTATTCGCTTCTTTTGCTGGCTGAAAATTCAACCGGATATTCAAATCTTTGCTATCTTGCCAGCCAAGCTTTACAACGCGCCGGAGACTCTCCCCTTACCGCTTGCCTGAGTTTCAGCGAACTGGAAACCCATCATAACGGTTTGATTGCTATTAGCCCTTATTTTGGAGGGGCAGTAATGGCGGCTCTGCGGTTGGGTAAAACTGGAGAGGCAAAAAGCCGGGCGCAGGCTTTGCGGAATTTATTCGGCGTTGAAAATTTTTTCTTTGGTGTTTCACCGCTATTTCCTGAACCTGACCCCAAAATGGCGCAAAGTGATAACCCCGAAATTAAACTTGATGCTGCTATTAATAAGCTGGCGCGAGAACTTAAAGTTGGGTTAGTTGGTACTGGGGAAACGAGGTATCTAACCTCTCAGGCGGGCAATGCGTATGGTTCATTGCGGAGTCGCATGACTCGTACCATAGCTATCCAATTTCCTGCCCAGCTTTTGAACAGAGCGCAGGGTGATTGGCTCTTTGCGCTTACGCCGTTGCGCCCTAATGCTCCTTTATATCTTCATAATTCAGATGAGTTACAACTGGTTTATAGCAAGGCTGCTGCGCTTACCAACAACCGAATTATTGCCGCCCGTTGTTCTGGTTGGAATAAAGGTCTGGAATTTGATGCAGTTGCTAAAATTAAGCAGCTTTGTGAAAAATCACTTTCGAAAATAGTCGAAGAGGCGGAGCTAGAACAGGCACATACTAGAATTCAGTTAGAATTAGCTGAACTATCCCAGACTGACATGGCGGCAACTCTTTTGGCAATGCGTAAAGCAATCGAAGCTTACGGTGATTCGGGTATTTTAATCCCGCGCGGCTTAGACGATAGTTTTATAGCATGGCTATTGGGGCTAAACCGCCGCAAACCTACATCTGAATTAGTAAGCTCCGTTTTTGAAGGGCGGGCGCCACGTTTCCTTGCTGGGCTGAATGCCGAAATGCGGGTTATGTCTAAAGTTGATTCTAGTGCGCCGCTGGCTAAATTGCCCTCAGAGACAGGCGCAATACCCTTAGCACATCCACGTTTTACGGCGGTAAGCTTATGCCAATTACCCATTTCTGCGCTTACTCCTCTCCAACCTGCCGAAACAAAAGCGGGTGGAATAGTTGAGAGTATGCTTGCCGGAACCGTTCTACCTGAAACGATTGGTTTGCTCGAAATTGAGGAATCCAAAACTGTTGCTTGGGCGGAGCATACCTTAGAGATACTCAACAAAGGGCGCGAAACTGAGCAGCGTTTATCTCTTGTAAATCTTCCAGTAAAAGCGTCTCCCGACTCAAGCGAACGTGATTACCTTAAGATGGCATTGGAATATCTAATGTCAAAGCACCCTGCAGCATGTTACGGAGCGGCTCTAGGTTTGGCTGAATTTCACCAACGCGCTAATATCGCAGAAGTGATTCGGCAATCCGGCATTAGGCTCTTGCCCCCTGACTTGCAAAAGCAAAACTTGGAGTGTGCGTTGGAGGGCGAGAATTCTTTGCGTGTCGGGCTTTGTTTGGCACTAAATCGGTTAGTGGCTACTAAATTGTCTGAAAGTACAAATTTAACGCTGGAAGAACTGGCGCAAAAATTTACTTTTGACCGCGAGACATGGGAAAGACTTTGCTTGAGTGGCGCTCTTGACGGGTTCGAGCAGCGGGATACGTTGATAAACAACATAGATACTTTACATAACTATAATCGGGCCTATGCTGATTGGGAAAGCCAAAAACATAAAAGTGAGAAGAAATTAGATATACCTGAGCATCAGGGGCAATTGTCCTTGTTCGATTTACCTGAAATAGAAAATGAGATTGTAGAACCGGAAGTTCTTCCTCCTACTCTAAGTCTTACGCAAACCTCTGAAAAGTTACCAAAATTGCAATTGTTACGACATCAGTTTGCGGCTTTAGGCTTTTATACAGTCGAACATCCGTTATGGGATTGGGGCATAACAGGCGCGGCAGATGCAAATCGTTCTGATCCGGTTGAACTAGCGCAGGCTCTAAAAGCCGCTACGATTATGCCAGTAACCGTTGGCGGCTTTATAACCGATTTAAGGCGGATACCAATTGCTGCTGAACAAAAGGGTGGACAAGAATTTGCAGTGGCGTTGTTGGAAGATTGGAGCGGACACGCCGAATTGGTCATTCCTCATCCGCTTCTAAATGGTGGCACAAATATAACAGAAGGCGAAATATTATTTGCGTTTGTTCGGTGTGTTACACCCAACAATCAAAGTTCCCGCCCTGCCTTGGTTGCGGAAGCAATTAGCTTAACACCCTTTGCCGGAAACGTTGCCGAAGAAATAGAGGAATCTGCTAATTCTGACTCTCCTTCCGAAAGTGCCACCCCCATATCTTCAGATGAGTGGGCTTCCAGCCTGTTTTCGCAATATGAAGCTCAGGAAAGTAAAGCTGCTACTTCTACAACTGTAGCGGGGGCGACCACTCCAAAGCCTAAAGCGGCTACAAAAAAAGCGGTTGAAGTGCCGCAAGCACGCCGGGTTCATATTTATTTGCCGCGCACTGATGACCCTGATGAAGATACAGGATTGATGGTTGCGCTTAAAAAAGTGTTAGAGCAATTTCCGGGTCAAGATGATTTATATCTCTATTTATCCAAAGAAGGCGGCGGCTTTAAAAGATTTCGTCCTGCCACCCTGAGCGTGACATCTTCTTCTGACCTATTACAGGCGGTTCAAGCTTTGTTAGGTCCTGATAGTATTAAAACAGATGAGTATTCTGGAAAGGTTTAAGGAAACTAGGGTTACTAACCCATTAAGCGTCTAAAACTAGATTAGATTGCCCACCATTACAGCTATTGGTAGAATACACCCTAAAGTTGCTAATCGGCGTAGATACACGTAATATAGAGAAGTATCTTAGAAATGGAATTTTTGGATAAAGTGGTGATTATAGCAGTTGAAGCTTAGTAGATTACTGGACGCGCTTCCGTCTTTTGAATTGTTAAGCCCCCAGAGCTACGCCTCCAATGAAATTACTTCGGTGGTTTATTCTAGCCGGGAAGTAATACAAGGCGCTGTGTTTGTGGCGGTGGTTGGTTTTCATACCGATGGGCATCTTTTTATTGCGGATGCCATTGCTAAGGGCGCAACCGCAATAGTTGGAACCAACCGCGCTATATTGGAAAAGTGCCTTGATTCAGCTAATGGGATTGCATTTATACTGGTTGAGGATGAGCGCACTGCGCTTGCCCATCTGACTGCTTGCCTAAATGATTATCCCGCTCAAAAGCTCGGCGTTATTGGTGTAACCGGAACAGATGGGAAAACTACTACTACTTTCCTGATTTCAGCTTTGCTGGATGCCGCCGGTTTGAGCAATGGCTTGATGGGTACAGTTGATTTCAAAATAGGCTCGCGCCGTTGGTCTAACTCTACTCGCCAAACGACCCCCGAAGCGGCTGAAGTGCAAAGTCTGCTTTCTCAGATGGTAGCAGAAAATGTTCGTTACGCGGTACTGGAAAGCACCTCACATGCGCTTGCTTTACGCAAATTGGTGGATTGTTTTTATGATATTGCGGTTCTGACCAATATAACCCACGAGCATCTTGAATTTCATGAGACTTTTGAGAACTATCGGATGGCAAAATCGCAGCTATTCCGCTATTTGAATGAAGGAAATCCCAAAGCTTTTCTGGGTTTTCCCAAAACCGCCATTGTTAATGCTGATGACCCAAATGCCGGGTTTTTTCGCGAGGCTGCGGGAGATAATCCTCAGCGTCTTGCTTATGGAATCAAAAATCGGGCTGATGTGTTTGCTACCGATATTTACGCCAGCGTTACCAGCCTTGAATACACTCTCAATACTCCCAAAGGTTCAATCCCCTTAAAATTAAAACTGGCGGGGGATTTTAATGTTTATAACAGCTTGGCAGCCGCCAGCGTTGGGCTGGTATTAGGTATAAGCTTGGAGCAAATAAAGGCTGGGCTAGAAAGCGTTACAGGTGTGCCGGGTCGGATGGAAGTGATAGATGAAGGGCAATCGTTTTCTGTTATAGTGGATTATGCCCATACTCCCGAATCCTTATCTAAAGTTCTTACCATTTTGAGACCGCTAACCAGTGGTAAATTAATCGTTGTTTTTGGCAGTGCGGGCGAACGTGATCGCGCAAAACGCCCGATGCAAGGCGTAATTGCGGCAACTCATGCTGATTTTGCGGTGTTTACCAACGAAGACCCTCGCCTTGAGGATGAGAATTTTATTTTGGATGAGATTGCGTCAGGGGCTGAAACCCATGGGTGGCGTAATGAAAAGAATTTCTTGAAGATTCCTGATAGGCGTATTGCTATTGAAGCCGCCTTTTCTCGTGCAAAAGCTGGTGATACTGTGCTGCTTGCCGGAAAAGGTCATGAGCAATGTATTATAATCGGTACGGAAAAGGTTTACTGGGATGAGCGCAATGAGGCACGCGCTGCCATAAATAAAACTTATAAACTTGGGCGGGTACAATGAAATCTGCGATGAAAATATTTATAATCTATAACCCCACTGCTGGCTCAGCCCGCCGTTTTAACAGACTTTCCCGACTGATTCATAATCTGAGCCTCATGGGTCATTCCATTACGCTCTACCCAACTAGATTCGGTGGAGAAGCTACGGAATTGGCTAATCGGGCGATTGCGGAAGGGGCTGAAGTTGTAGTTGCGGTCGGCGGTGATGGTACGGTAAACGAGATTGTCCAAGCGATGGCTGGAAAGCGAGTGCCGCTGGCGGTTTACCCTTCTGGTACAACCAATGTTTGGTGTCAGCAAATAAATATGCCAGTCAATCCGAGACTGGCTTCAGAAGTTATCAGCAATGGGGTACGTAGGCAAGTTGACCTCGGCTATGTAGATGGCAGATATTTTTTGCTAATGCTAGGAATTGGCTTTGATGGAGAAGTAGTTAAGGGAATCAATCCGGGTTTGAAGCAACGTGTGGGTAAACTAGCGTATGTGGTTTCAGGGTTAAAGGCGATTAACTATCGCGCCCGTGACGTTTCACTAACCCTTGAAACCGGAGAATCTTTTGAATTGCATCAGAAATACCATTCAAGCATGCTGATTTTCACAAATTCAGAAAGATACGCAGTTCTCAAGATAGCGCATGAAGCGCAGGTAGATGATGGGGCATTAAATCTGCTAGTTTTTGAAGATTATGGCTTTATCAGCAAAATCAAACGTGCCATTTCGCTGGCTTTAAATCGGACTGAGCAAGACCCGCGAATTGCCCGATTTGCTATCAAAAGCGCAAAAATTGAACTCAAAAAACCTGCCGCAGGACAAATTGATGGCGACTTCTGGGGGCAATGCGGTCCTATACAATTGGAAATACGTTGTGTACCAGGTGCGCTTGCTGTAATTGTGCCGCATGACGCACCCGGCAATATTTTCGCAAATTAAGCTTTATCAAGTTAACCTACTATATCAAGGGTGTGGGAAATTTGTAGGCGGCGCGGCATTTATGCCAGTTTCGCCTATATCTCGATACCCGTAAACAGCTTCGTAATCTAGGTCTTCAGATTTAATATTTATTTGCCTTTGTTTCATAGTTGACGATGTAGTATCAATCCATACTA
Organism: Candidatus Chlorohelix sp.; assembly: GCF_037138995.1. NCBI lineage: Bacteria > Bacillati > Chloroflexota > Chloroflexia > Candidatus Chloroheliales > Candidatus Chloroheliaceae > Candidatus Chlorohelix > Candidatus Chlorohelix sp. The sequence continues at coordinate 31,478 of NZ_JBAXHI010000037.1, forward strand.
TCATTTTAGCGTTACCTGTAAATCCAACCAAGCTTTTATCCGCCCCGGTTGCAGAAAGTATTCCCAATGCGTCCTCTCCAAAACCGCCCTTCTCAGAAAATGCTAAGTTTACGGGTAATGAGAAAGATAAGCGGGTAAGCTCTTTTCCATTTATTTGCTCTTTCCCTTCTATTTTAATTTCCTGAGCTTTAGTAAGTAGCGAAACAGGCAACGAGGAGGCGTTCTTAAATCCATCTTCGAGCTTTTTCCAAACTGCAAGCGCTGCCAATCTCTGCCAACTTTCGCCTGATGTTACCAGCGTTTCAATTTGTTGGCGTTGGCTTCCCACAGTTAACTCAAGATTTAATTTCAAATTGCTATTAACAAAGCTGCCTTCACCCTCTGCGGTAACTATCATACCGGGATTTATAATTGCTTTTTGAGTTACATTAAAGCGATAGGCTTGTTTTTCTTGGTTTTGAAGGGTAGCTTTTAACAAGTTAATAGCTTCATTTTCAGAGCTTGAGGGAGTTAAATTTGGTGTGCTAATCGGTGTACTGGTTTGTATCGGTGGTGTGTTGGTTGCCGGTTTTGTAAAGGTTACAGTTGGAGTGGGATTATCGCTACAGGCACTAAGAATTAGAATCATAAGGCAAACTAGCACGCTATTTTGCAAAAGTTTTGGCAATATTTTTCTCCAAATATCTACCGCGCAACGTTGAACCTACTTTCAGTCTATGCTCAAGCGATTGCCAAACCTGTGATGGAACTTGAAAGATAATTATGCCGCTTATCCGGTGGAAAATGGTAAGCGGCAAATTTTGGCTTACTTCCCGCTCCAGCGTTTGAGATTTGCTATATCACGGGTCATCATATTAATCATCAAGCCGGGAAAATGCATTTCTTTCAATTTTCCTTTGACTTTGGTTAACATTTGATTCATGGTTAAATCTGGCTCGGTATAGCTGCCGTTTTGATAGCAATTACTGCAAAATTCGCTATTCTTACTACCATCAGCATTAGTGCCTCCCCCTTTGGGGTCTCGCGCTAACGGCATGCCGCAACTCTGACAATTTGTAGTAGCCATCTCCCTTTTCCCTCCGGTATTCTAGAACATTAACTCTTAATAATATGGTGACATATCTTTAATAGAATACCATAATCTGTGAAAACCATTGCTTTAGGTCATAATTCTTGTGCTGTTACTTGCTGATGCGACCTAGCCCCAAGGCTTGCCGTATAGAGGGACGCTTGCCATAGAGTAACACGCCCGCTCGGTAAATTCGCGCCGCGTACCAACCGCTAACCACGATACCTCCTGCCAGCAATAAAATTGATAACGCGATTTCCCACGGTTCAACCGAGCCAAAACCAATTCGCGCTAACATCAGTATCGGGCTGAAGAAAGGTACGAAAGACAGAGCTTTTACCCATATCGCATCAATTGCCTGTAAGCCAAAGATTGCCACGAAGTACGCAATCATCATTAGCGTGGAGATAGGCGCAATGGACTGGCTAACGTCTTCCGAGCGGCTACACAAACTCCCTGCGGCGGCATAGAGCATCGAATAGAGGAAGAAGCCGCCTAGATAGAATAACAGGAAGAAGCCAAAAGTGGAGATGTCAAAGCCAGCTAGGTTGAACGAGTTGGAATTGGCATCCCCGGTCAACGCTTCGGTAATCGGTCCTTGCAGGAGCAATGCCGGAACTGCCACTACCCCAACGATGAGGATGGAAACCAAACCTAGCAAGCCGATGCCAAAAACCTTGCCGAACATTATATCTGTGGGTTTTGCCGCACTGATCATGATTTCCATCACACGGCTGCTCTTTTCTTCTGCCACGCCCTGCGCGATTATCGAGCCAAAAGCGTTCAAAGAGATGAACAGCATGATTATCAATATCAACACTACCCCGTAGGAAGCCGCCGCCTGTGTTTCATCTTTGGCAATACCCTTGCTCTGACTGCGTTCCAGATCGGTATTAGTTACTTTAATTGACGCTGGTGTAGTGGTAACTTGTGGGGGTACATTTGCTCGCGCAAGCCTATCGGCGATGGTCAGGCGGGTTGCCGCATCGGAGATACGCTGAGTAGCCGTACTGGTTCGACCATCTTTAGTATAGTAATCAAAGCTCAATTCATTTTTACTGTCCCGGCTGATTTGCAAAACGCCGTTGGTTTTTCCATCTCGCACCTTTTGCTTTAGGCTATCCACCTCATTGACAGCGCTATAGCTGATGAGAAAAGGCGGTTTCTTTGGCTTACTGGTGGTTACGCCGCTCAGCGAGTAATTGACCGTAGTATTGAGATAATCATCAAGGAAAGTAGAAAGCTCAATACCGCCTATATTCGATTCTTTAGTATTGTTTACAATTGATAGTTTGGTTTGCGAACCGCCCGAAATGGCAGTGATGATTACCGGGGCATATATATAGCCTACGAACACCAAAATGGTGATAATTATCGTTATTAGAAAAGACTTTTTTTTGACGCGAGTTGAAAATTCTCGCATGAGAATCAATCTAAAAGGATTCATTTCTCCACTCCATTTATCTTACCCGTTAAACGGTTGCCTGAAAATTCTCAAGACTTTGCGGCAGATAGCGTCTGGTTGTATTCCTGCGCGACTGCGGCGAAGCGGTTGGGGTCTTCGGTAATAGAAACTCCTGCCACTTTCTCGATAAAGATGTCGTTCAAGGATGGTTCTGCCAACTCAAAGCGCAACACATGGTCGCCTCGTTGCACCACCAACCGCAGCAAATCATCGGTAGTTGTAGGCGCGGACAGATGCAATTCCACATAATCGGCGCGGCGTTTGGTGACGGATACTCCCTGTATCTGATCAAGCCAGTGCATTTCAATATCATTTTGTAGCGCAATTCGCACTACTTTTCTGCCGGTTCCGCTCTTTATCTCGCGCAAATTGCCGTGTAACAAAACTTGACCCTTGTTGATTAGCACGATGTCTTCGCATAATTCTTCCACTTGCTCCATTTGATGCGTGCTGAAGATAATAGTTTTACCGCGCTTGTGCATCTCAAGGAAAGCTTCTTTTAACTGGTTAACATTTATTGGGTCAAGTCCGCTGAAAGGCTCGTCCATAATCAAGATTTCAGGGTCGTGTAGTACAGCCGCTAGGAATTGGATTTTTTGCTGATTACCTTTGGAAAGCTCCTCTAGCTTTTTTTTGCGGTTTTGCTGGATGTCAAAACGTTCTAGCCAATAATTTAGATGTTCTTCTGCTATTTTTTTGGGAGTTCCTAGCAAGCGTGCCAGAAAGATAAGCTGTTCGTCCACCACCATTTTGGGATATAATCCACGCTCTTCCGGCAAATAGCCGAAACTACGCTTGGGGATGTCAATTGTCGCTTTTCCGTTCCACGTAATTTTGCCAGTATCAGGGCGTAAAATATCTAGAATCATGCGAATTGTAGTAGTTTTGCCCGCCCCGTTGGGACCCAGAAAGCCGAATATATCGCCCTGTTCAACGTAGAAGCTTATTTCGTTGGCAGCTTGAATCCGGGTTTTTACCACTTTACTCTTTTTTTTGCGCCCGGCATTGCCGTTTTCATCTTCAACCGCTATTTCGGTTGTAAAGGTTTTGTTGACCTTATCCAATAAGAGCATAATGCCCTCCTTAAAAATGAACCTTTTATCAAGCGCCAAACCTTTAGCACTACTATTCTTGTTTCTCATAGTAAGCCAATCTTAGGTAATTAACAATAGTCTATAGGCTAATTTTGCTTAGGTCATACCATTTGGGTATCAGGGCTAATTTGTAGCGCATGTTTCTGACGAGTTTTGCAAAGTTGTATAAATAGACCACTTCAAACAATTTGACCGATAAAACCAGAGAGGTTGGGGAGAAAAAGAAAAGGCTCAAACATGTATTTTGAGCCTGAGATTTGTAAATTTGAGGATTGAAAGCCGTTAGCTTTTTTTAAGCTCGTAGTCGCTGGTATAGGGGCGACCCTGAATCTCGTTTGCCAGCGCGATACCTTCATTAACCAGATGGTCAACGCCCTTTATCAACTGGCTTCGCTCTTCCGAGGATAGACGCACGAAGTTAATGCCGCTACTCAGTGCCAATCCCACAAGGAAGAATACTAGCGCACCCGGACCGCTGCGTTTCTTTTTAATACCAGCCTGTTCGCGCAAGTAATCCAATGCCTTTTCCATTTCTTCGGCTTTGCGTTGTTTGCGCGACATTATCTGCCCAAAGATGAAGCGTGCGCCGATGCTGCCCAAACCCAACGCCAGTTTCCGCGAGTCAAACGCTATGCTCTTTTTGCCTTCTTCTTGCGGTTTAAGGCTGTTTATAACCCCGCTGGCGATTTCCATTATTGTGCCAAAATCTAACCCATCTGCCATTGTATTTTGCTCCCACTAACCTCTGGCATTATCCAAAATTTTACCGGTCAGGGCATCTATCCGGATTAGCAAGGTTTTGCTGCCCTGCTCGAAAATCAGGTCGAAAGACAGCGATGCTCCCTCGCGGGCTGACTTTGCCAACCTGAACCCTATCGGGCGGTCGCTTTTATCACCGCCATTTGCTCGCGCTACTGCCATTACTTCGTTCGTATCTATTAGAGATGGTATCGGCGGTAAAGCCTGCTCTGTCTGAAACTTCACATTATCTTCGGGCAACTCTTCCTCGCCTGATTTTATAACGGTAAGTTTACCGTTATCCCACGTAACCAGCCAAGTGGTGCGCTTGCTGGCTTTTACCGAGATGGCTTGAAAGAACCACTCCGCGCAACGTCCGTCCGGTTCAATTCCAAGTTGTTTTTCCAAATTATTGAAAACCGAAACATATACCGCATCCTGCTGCCAACTTTTCACTTGCTGGTCAACCACCGCGAAAGCTTCTTTCATGGTCGCGCCGCCCTTTGCACCGATAATAGGGGTAGGCGTGCCGTTGCCGGGTAAGGCAACCGTAGTTGCGGGGGTAGGGCTAAACGCTGAAGTGGGTAGCGCTGCCACAGCCCCGCTGGCGGTAGTAGTAGCGGTTGTGTTGGTGGTAGTTGAAGTAGTCGCGCTACTGGCAACTAGCGTACTATCTCCACATCCCGCCAGAAGCAAAGTTACCAGCGCCAGCAACGCCGTAAAACCCTTATTTGAAAGCCATTTTTCTATTCGCATTTATGCACTCTTACGAGTCCTTTTTCATAATCGAATCGGTTACTGCAAATTGTTCCTTATTCTGGCAACGTTCGCACTGTCCGAAAACTTCCAGCCAGTGTCCTTTAATGCTAAAATTGGTCAAGCGGGATAAATCTTGCAGCAACTCGTTCAGATGGCAATTTTCGAAGTCTATAGTCAACCCGCAGGTGTTGCAAATAAGGTGGTGATGGTGGCGGCTTTGACATACCACGTAGCTATGGCAACCGTCTCCCAGATGTATTTTCTCCAGCAATTGCATGCTCGTTAGAAGGTCGAGGGTGCGAAAAACAGTAGCACGCCCAACCGAAGGGGCTTCACTCTTTATGGTTTCATAAAGGTCTGCGGCACTAAAATGACCTTCGTGTTTGAGGGCAAGCTCAACCAAAACTCGACGCGACTCGGTTAGTTTATAACCTGACTCGCTGATTTTCTGCATTATTTCTTCGCCGGCTGATGTTTTTACGATAGTACCCATAGCTCACCACATATTATCAAGCTACATACCCCTTCCGAAATATAGAAATATACCGGAACGGCGGAAATTAATTATACGCTATTGCCCACTCAAGGGCAAACAAAAATTCAGCGGTCACCAGGGCTTTTGCAAAGTCAGGGAGTAAGTTCAGAAGGCTAGGAGATTTGAAAGA